>JANLFZ010000037.1:0-238 GCA_024653385.1 Thermoguttaceae bacterium
CCCAGGGCAAGCCCCTTGCGGATGATCTCGGCCTTGGTGAGCTGAATCAGGGGCGCGTGGATGCGCAGGCGTTGGCGGCCCTCGACGCCGGCCTTGGTCGCCAGGTTCGCCATCCGCTCGAACGCCTCGATGTACTCGGGCCGGCAGTCCGGGTAGCCGCTGTAGTCGATCGCGCTGACGCCCAGGAAGATGTCGCTCGACCCGAGCACCTCGGCCCAGGCCAGGGCGAACGACAGGA
>JANLFZ010000037.1:248-9533 GCA_024653385.1 Thermoguttaceae bacterium
AGCGACCTCGCGGTGCCCAAGGACCGCGAGGTCGCTCGTCAGGGCCGACCCGCCGAATCGCCGCAGGTCGAAGTCGACCACCACGTGTTCGGCCGCGCCAAGGCGTTGGGCGACGCGGCAAGCCGCCTCGATCTCGACCGCGTGACGCTGCCCGTACCGAACCGTCAAGGCGTAGCATTCGAAGCCCTCGGCCCGGGCGATCGCCAACGTGGTGGTCGAGTCCAGCCCGCCGCTGAGCAGCACGACGGCTCGGGGCATCATCGCCGCCCTCCCAAGGCCGCTACCCTCGGAAATACAGGTACGCGGCCGTGATGCCTGCCAGCACCAGCAGCGTCACGCCGAGGTCGACCCAGTTCCAGCTTGCGCGCGAGGCTTGCCGCTGCTCCTCCGTGACGGTGCCGAAGGTCAGGCCTTCGATCTGGGCGGGCGACGGGGCTTGGGTCATGTAGCTGACCAAAAGCATCACGGTCGCGCAGACCACCGCGATGAACACGCTGTAGTACTGGAAGTAGATGTTGTTGACGATCCACAGGAACGAGCCCGCGGCATACACCTGATCGCGCGTCTCGGGCGAGGCCAAGAGCACCGGCGTATCGACCGCCAGCCGGAAGATGCCCAGCGCGAAGCCCACCAAAAGCGCCGCCAGGCAGCCCTTGCTGTTGAGCCGCTTCATGAACACGCCGAGGAAGAACACGATGAAGATGGGCGGAGCAAGATAGCCCTGGACGGCCTGGAGGTAGTAGTACAGGCCCTCCTGCCCTCGGATGACCGGGATCCACGCCAGGCCGATGAGGACCATGGTGGTGGTCGCGATCCGGCCGGTCCATACCAGTTCGTGCTGGGTGGCGCCCGGGCGGAACTTGCGGTAGAAGTCCATGGTGAACAGGGTCGAGCACGCGTTGAACACGCCGGCCAGCGAACTCATCAGCGCCGAAAGCAGCCCGGCGACCACCAGGCCGCGCACCCCGGCCGGCAAGACGTGGGCGACGATCAGCGGGAAGGCGTGCTGGGCGCGGCTCTCGAACTGGCGCTTGCGCACCTCTTCCTTCTTGCGGACGAGTTCCTCGAGCGAGGGCGCCGCCTTGCCGGCCCCCAGGGCCCGGACGGCCTCCTCCGCGGCCGCGTTGGGCTTTTCGACCAACTCGCGGCGCAGCGCATCGACCTTGCCGCTTTGGGCCAAGGCGAAACAGATCATTCCGGGGATGATGAAGATGAACACGGGCAGGAGTTTCATCATCGCGGCCCCGATCACGCCGCGACGCGCCACCCGCTCGTTCGGCGCGCCCAGCGCCCGCTGCACAATGTACTGGTCCGTACACCAGTACCACAGGCCCACGATCGGGGCGCAGAAGAGCATCCCCAGCCACGGGAAGCGGTCGTTGAAGTACCATGCGATGCGCGTCGATTCCTTGACCGGCTCCCAGGTGCCGGTCATTCCCTCGGGCACCAGCGGTTTCCAGAGGTTGAACATGTCGGAGCCGCACTGGCGGTAGAGTTCTCCCCACCCGCCTAGCTTCATCAATCCAAACACCGTGACCAGGGCCGAGCCGATGATGAAGATCACGGTCTGAAGCGTGTCGGTATAGGCCACGGCCCGCAACCCGCCGACCACGGTGTACAGGCCGGTCAGGATGATCACGGCGACCGAGCCGAGCCAGAAGCTGTCGAGTTCCAGGCCGCCGACGTTCAGTTTCAGCTCGGGCAAGAGGGTCGAGAAGACGATTCCTCCGGCGAAGATCCCCACGGCGATCTTCGTCACCACGTAGGCCACCAGCGAGATGACCGAGAGGACCCAACGGGCGTTGGGCGAGTAGCGCTTCTCGAGGAACTCCGGCATGGTGAAGACCATGGACCGGGCGTAGAAGGGGATGAACACCCAGGCCAGCACCAAGAGGCACCAGGCGTGCAGTTCGTAGTGGGCCATGGCCACGCCGCTGGTACAGCCCGAGCCCGCCAAGCCCACCAGGTGCTCGGAGCCGATGTTCGACGAGAAGATCGAGGCGGCAATGATGAACCAGCCCAGGTTGCGGCCTGCCAGGAAGTAGTCGGCGGCCGTGTCCTTGCTCTTCTTGAACGACCAGGCGGCCAGCGCGGCGATGGCCAGGAAGTAGAAGGCGATGACGCCCCAATCGACGCCTTCCAGCACCGAGGTGCCCGAAGGGCCAGCCGCGGCGGCGCCGGGTCCGGCGGCCCACGCGACGTTCGGTTCCCCAAACGCCACGCCAACGAACAAACCAGCGAGGAAGAACCAACCCAACCGCGGCCACATGGTGGAGTCTCCGAGTTGCGTCTACCAGAAGATCGCATAGAGGGCCAAGGTGACGAGGACCACCGCGACGCCGGCCACCTTCGCCCCGGTGGAAGACGCGAGGTCGATCTTCGTTTGGGCCGGCAGGGTGACGGGCTCGGCCAACGGCCGCGCCCCGGTCATCAAGCCCAGCACGATGAGCACGGCGAAAAAGGCTGCCGCCATGCGGTTCAAGAACGCCAGGCTCGGCACGAACCAGGCGAGCAGCCCGTAGACCGCCGGACTGAGCACCAGCCCCACGACGCCGCAGCCGCGCGGGGCCCGCTTCACGAAGAGCCCAAAGACAAACACGCCCAGGATGCCCGGCGAGATGTAGCCCTGGAACTCCTGAATGTAGGTAAAGATGCCGCCCAACCGCGGATCGTCGAGCCACGGCGCGATGAGGCACCCGACGACCACGAACAGGGCCACGGTGAGGCGCCCGGTCAGCACCAGGTTGCCTTGCGAGGCGCTTGGGTGCAGGTATTGCTTGTAGATATCCATGGTGAAGATCGTCGAGGCGGCGTTGAGCATGGCGGCCAGCGAGCTGACCACGGCGCCCAGGATGGCCGCGAGGATGAACCCCGTCAGCCCCGGCTTCGAGAGCTTCTTGAGCAACAGCCCGAATGCCGCGTCGTGCTTGTACCCGACAAGCGGCTTCTCGATCGTGATCCGGTCGCTCCGAGGCAGCGCGGCGTTCTTCTTCTCGACCGCGTCAAGCAGATCCTCATTCGCAAAGGCCGTCGGAACTTTCTGCGGTACGGACACACCGGCGACCCGGCTGTTGAACGCGAGGATTTCTTCCGCCTTCTTGGGATACAGCGCGGCGAAGTCTCGGTCGAAGGGGAAGACGGTCCTGGCGCGCTCGGGGCTCGCTTTCACCGCGTCGTAACGCGCCAACGAAGCCTTGTTCGTCGTGTCCTCGGCCTCGCGCTGCATGTCGGCCTTGTAGAGGTTGAAGGCGATCATGCCGGGGAAGATGATGATAAACGGGATAAGCAGCTTGAGGGCCGCCGCGAAGACCACGCCCTTCTGCCCCTGGGCGACCGAGCGCGAGCCCAGCGTGCGCTGCATGATGTATTGGTTCAAACCCCAGTAGTAGAGGTTGGGGATCCACAACCCGAGCACCAGGGCCGTCCACGGCACGAACTTATTGTCGGCCGGCAGTACCATGTGCAGCTTGTCGCTGTTGAGCGTCGTGAACCGCTCGACGGCCCCCGCGCCGGCCTGCTGCGATCCGAGGCCGACGGTCTCGGGCGGCGCCTCGCCCAGGGCGATCATCGCCAACACTAGGATGATGGCGCCGCCGAGGATCAAGGCCGAGCCTTGCAACAAGTCGGCCCAGGCGCAGGCCTTCAATCCGCCGGCCACCACGTAGAGTGCGGCGATGATGCCGATGATCCACGACACCGAGGTCACGTTGATCGGCAAACCGAGGACCTCCTTGCCCTTGAACAGCACGTCGGCGGTCGTGGCCCCCGAGTAGATCACGCCCGGCACCGTCACGCAGATGTAGGTGAGCATCATCAAGAGCGACATCAGCGTGCGCGCATGGTGATTGAAGCGGTACTCGAGGAACTCGGGGATCGTGTAGATGCCCGCGCGAAGGAAGGCGGGGAGCACGAAGAAGGCGACGATTACCAGGGTGATCGAGGCGAGCCACTCGTAGCTGGCAATGGCCAGGCCCACGTCGCCGGCCGACTGGCCCGACTGGCCCACGAACTGCTCGGTCGAAATGTTCGCGGCGATGAGCGAAAAGCCGATGAGCCACCAGCTCAGGCCGCGCCCCGCGAGAAAGTAGCCTTCGCTGTCGCGCTCGTGCCGGCTCATCAGGATGCCCACGGCAACCACGGCGACGATAAACCCGACGAAAACGACCGCGTCGAAGGCGACGAACGTTTCCATGGAGGTCCCCTCTTGGGCGCACCCAGGACACAACAAGGCTTCTATCGTAACTTGCGTCGCCCGTGGTGGCCAGTCCCCGAGTCGCGGTTCACCGAGCAGCCGAGCAGTCCTCTTGGTGAAGACCGACGCCGACCGTCCGGCGCACGACTCGAAACGGGGATGCCAGATCAAACCTCCACCACGGCCTTGACCACCCCGTCGCGATACTCGGCGGCCATGCGGAAGGCGTCGGCCGTCCGCTGGAGGGGGAAGCGGTGGGTCACTAGCGAGGCGAGGTCCACGCGGCCTTGCTCGGCCAGGCCGATCGCCCGCGGATAAGCGTGCTTCATGCGCCGGACCATGACGATCGAAAGCCCCTTCCTCCGGGCGGTGGAGTGTTTGAGCGCCATCCGGTCGTCGCCCGAGATACCAACGACCACCAGCCGCCCGCCCATGGCCAGCATTTCGGCGGCCTGCCCGAGCGAGTCGTCGCACCAGGCGGCCTCGATGGCTACGTCGACGCCGCGGCCGCCGGTCGCCCGAAGCACCGCGTCGACGGGGTCGATCTCGTCACAATTCCAGACGGTCGTGGCCCCGAGCCGCCTGGCCAGGTCGAGCCGCCAAGGGTATTTGTCGGTCACGTAGATCGCGTCGGCGCCGGCCAGGCGGACGAGCTGGAGGATGCACAATCCGATCGGACCGGCCCCCAGGATCGCGACCCGATGCCCCACGCGGATTTTCGACAAGTCCACGGTATGGACCGCCACGCCCAAGGGTTCGAGCATCACGGCCGCCGCGTCGTCCAGGGCCGGCGGCACCGGGAAGCAGCACCGCGCGGGCATGGGGATCCACTGGCACAAGGCGCCCTGGTCGGGCCAGAGCCCGCAAAACCGGAGGTTCTCGCAGAGGTTCGGATGCCCCCGCTCGCACAACTCGCACCGGCCACAAGGTTGTGCCGGATCCACTGCGACCCGGGTGCCCGGCTCAAGAGGCCGAAACCGGCCGTCCTCCGCGCCCGGCCCCACGGCCTCGACCACGGCGGCGAACTCGTGACCGAGCACCAGGGGGCCTTCGAGCCGGGTGTCGCCGATCCGGGCGTGGCGGAACGTGTGCAGGTCGCTCCCGCAGACCCCGACGGCCCTCACTCGCAGCAGGGCCTGACCCGGCCCGGGCGGTCCCGGGTGGGGGACGCGGTCGATCCGCAGGTCGCCCGGCCCGTGCAGCCGCGCGGCGAGCATGGTCAAGTCGAGGGTCGCGCGATCGGTCTGGCGTTGCGGCGGGTCGAGCATGGCGGTCACGCAAGCGAGACGACCTGGCCGGTCCGCGCCGACTCGCCGGCCGCCGCCATCAACGCCACCGCCGCGCGCGATTCCTCGGGCGTGATGCGGTCCGGCCGGCGGCCCTCCACCACGCAGTTGGCGAAGTACCGCAACTCCGCCCGCAGCACGCCGAACCGCTCGCCGAACGGCTTGGGCCAGTAAAGCGTGTCGGGCAGGCGGGCGCCATGCCGGTCGTGGATCTCCAGCCCGGCCTCGCCGCAGTTGATGTACAACGCCCCCTCGGTTCCGAGGACCTCCATGCGGGCGTCGATCTGGTAGGGCGTGGTCTCGGGCAGGCACCAGACCGACTCGACCACGCCCACCGCATCGTTCTCCAGCCGGAACATGGCCCAGCCCGCGTCGGGGTACTTGTTCGTGCCGGGGTGGACCTCCTGCGCGTAGACGGTGACGGGCCGGGAGCCGGTGAACCAGAGCATCAGGTCGGCGTCGTGGATGCCGTCGCCCAAGAGGGCCGAGATCTTGTCGAGCACCTGCCGGCCGATGGTCTTCGAGAGGTTGCGCCGGGCGTGCATCGAGATGATCCGACCGATCCGGCCCTCGTCGATAGCCTGTTTGGCCAGGGCCACGCGGGGATCGAAACGGCAGATGTGGCCGACCATGAACAGCCCGCGGCTCTCGCCCGCGGCCGCGAGAATCTCGTCGCACTGGGCCACGTCCGGCGCCATGGGCTTTTCCAAGAGGACGTGCTTGCCGGCCCGCAGCGCGTCGATCGCGATGTGGCGGTGGTCGTTGATGTGGGTGACGATGCTTAGGGCATCGACGTCGGGATCGTCGAGCAACTCCCGATAGTCGGTGTAGCGCCGCGGCACGCCGTAGCGGTCGGCGATTTCCTTCAGCCGGTCGGGACGCCGCGTGCAGACGGCCGCCAGCTCGATTCCCGGCATGGCCGACAGCGCGTCGACGTGAACCTCGCCGAACCATCCCAATCCGATGACTCCCCAACGCACCGTCTTCGCGACACCCACGACAAGTACCTCCGACCTGATAGCGTGTGCATGCCGAGCGAGTACTGGCCGAAAGCCTAGCGACTCGGCCGAACGGAAGCAAGAAGGGGCCCGCGAAGACTTCCGGCACGCCGAACCGAGTGACCATCCCCCTTCTCCTGCGGGGGACCGGACCTTCCAGGGCCGTTCGGTTTTTTCGCGCCCAGCGCGTCGACAAGCCTTCGCGCCTTTTCTATACTAGACGCGCCCGCCGGAGAGTCCCTCCTCAGAGGCACGCCTTGCGCAATGCTTCGCATTGGTCCTTCGATGATGTTAGGAGACGCAACATGACGCGTATGGTGTTCCGAATCGCTATGGCACTGGCCTGCGGCCTGGTCGCGGCCACAGCGACGGCCGAGCCGGGCAAGTACCTTGGCCCGTCCGATGTGATCGCCTCCAAGGACGGCGCCACCCTCTTCGTGCTTTGCGTCGACGCGAAGCAGGTGGCGGTGGTCGAGGCGGCCGGGGGAAAGGTGGCCCGGTCGATCGCCTTGCCCGCCGAACCCACCGGCCTGTGCCTGAGCCCCGATGGGACCAAGCTCTACGTGACCTGCGCCGCGCCGCAAGGCACGGTGTCGGTGATCGACGTGGCCTCGGGGCAGACCCAGGCCACGATCGCCGCCGGCCACACGGCCGGAGCGCCGGTGGTCACGCCCGACGGCAAGCGGCTGTACGTCTCCAACCGCTTCAACAACGATGTCTCGGTGATCGACCTCGACGCGAAGAAGGAGATCGCCCGCGTGCCCGCCGTGCGCGAGCCGATCGCCGCGGCCATCACCCCCGACGGCAAGACCGTGGTCGTCGCGAATCTGCTGCCGAACGACAAGGCCGATTCGTACGACGTGGCCGCGGTGGTCACGCTGATCGACACCGCCACCAACCAAACGGCGTCGGTTCGGTTGCTCAACGGGTCGTCGGGCGTGCGCGACGTGTGCATTTCGCCCGACGGCAAGTTCGCCTACGTCACGCACATCCTCGCCCGGTATCAAATGCCCACCACGCAGCTCGAGCGGGGATGGATGAATACCAACGCGATGTCGATCATCGACCTTGCCGCGAAGAAGTTGGTCAACGCCGTGTTGCTGGACGACATCGACCTGGGCGCGGCGCTTCCCTGGGGCATCGGGGTGACCGCCGACGGCAAGACCATCTGCGTGGCCCACGCCAGCACCCACGAGGTCAGCGTGATCGACGCGGCCGCGATGTTCGAGAAACTGGCGAAGATCCCGGCCGAGATCAAGCCGGGCGAGACGCCCAAGCCCTATGACGACCGCGGCAGCTTCTCGTCGACGACCCAGGCCGACGTGCCCAACGATTTGGCCTTCCTCGTGGGGCTGCGCAAACGGGTGCGGCTCCAGGCGATGAACCTCTGGGGCACGGCTCCCGAGGGCCCCATGGTCAACGGCCCGCGCGGACTGGCGATCGTCGGATCGAAAGCCTATGTCGCCGTCTACTTTACCGACCAACTCGCCGTGGTCGATATGTCGCCCAAACCCGAAAAGGCCGTCACGATCGTTCCTTTGGGCCCGACGGTCGAGTTCACCAAGGTGCGCCGGGGCGAGATGTTCTTCCACGACGCCGATCTCTGCTTCCAGCATTGGCAGAGCTGCGCGAGCTGTCACCCCGACGCCCGCGTCGACGGCCTGAACTGGGACCTGATGAACGACGGCATGGGCAATCCGAAGAACAACAAGAGCATGCTTCTGGTCCACAGGACCCCGCCCGCGATGTCCGAAGGCGTGCGCGCGACGGGCGAGCAAGCCGTCCGCTCGGGCATTACGCACATCCAGTTCGCCGTGCGACCCGATGAGGACGCCCAGGCCATCGACGAGTACCTCAAGTCGCTCAAGCCGGTCCCCAGCCCGTATCTGGTCAACGGCCAACTGAGCGAGGCGGCCAAGCGCGGCGAGGCGCTGTTCATGAGCGAGCGGGTGGGCTGCGCCAAGTGCCATCCGGCGCCCCTGTTCACCGATCTGCAAATGCACGATGTCGAGTCGAAAGGCCAATACGACCGGCGCGCCGACTTCGACACCCCCACCTTGATCGAGTGCTGGCGCACCGCGCCCTACCTCCACGACGGCCGCTACACCACGATGAAGCAGTTGATCAAGGAGGGCAAGCACGGCCGCAAGTTCGGCGAAGTCGAAAAACTCACCGAACAAGAGATCAACGACCTGGTCGAGTACGTGCTGTCGCTCTGACCTCCACGCCAGCGACGTTCCCGACGCAAGCCCCGTACGGGCTCCGCAAACGCCGAGGTTTGCGAAGTCCGACGTCATGGAACCCAAGGTCGCCGCGCTTCCTTGGGTTCCCTGACGTTTCTTGATTCCGGCAACGGCCCAATCAAATCCTAGCGCTTCGATCCGAGCGACTTGCGCACCGCCTCGAGCTGGCCCGCCGAGCCGAGCATCTGGTTCTTATGGGCGATGTACTTCGCGTACTCGGCCATGAAGGGCTTGCCGGGCGTGCGCGGGTCGAAGTCCTCGGGCTTGTCGCGGAAACTCTCGCGGTACGTGGCGCACCACACCAGGCGGCCGTCGGTGTCGATGTTGATCTTGCAGATTCCCAGCCTCGCCGCCGGGAGATACTGGTCTTCGCGCACGCCGCTGGTGTTCTTCATCTTCCCGCCCGCCGCATTGATCCGGTCGACCCACTCCTTGGGGACACTGCTGGATCCGTGCATCACCAGGGGGTAGCCCTTGGGCAAGGCGCCTTGGATCTCGGCCAGCCGGTCCAGACGCAGGGACTGGCTGCCGGCAAACTTGTAGGCGCCGTGCGACGTGCCGATGGC
>JANLFZ010000037.1:9543-21785 GCA_024653385.1 Thermoguttaceae bacterium
CCTCCAGCACGTCGAAGCGCAGGCTCTGCGCGCCGGAGAATTTATAAGCCCCGTGGCTGGTGCCGATGGCCACCGCCAGCGAGTCGCAGCCGGTCTTCTCGACGAACTCGGCGGCCTGCGACGGATCGGTCAGGCACACGCTGCCGACCACATCCTCCTCGACGCCGCCGAGTTGCCCCAACTCGGCCTCGACCACGACCCCCTTGGCATGAGCCCGTTCGACCACGCGCCGCGTAATCTCGACGTTCTTCTCGAACGGTTCGTGCGAGGCATCGATCATCACCGAGCTGTAGAAGCCGCTGTCGATCGAGTCGTAGCAGGCTTCCTCGGTGCCGTGGTCGAGATGCACGGCAAAGATGGCCTCGGGAAATACCTGTTCGGCCGTGCGGATCATGGCCTCGAGAAACCGCTTGTCCGTGTAGCTCCGCGCACCCCGCGAAATCTGAATGATGAACGGCGCGGCGAGGGACGAGTTGACCGGCTCGTCGTTCTTCGCCACCTTTCCCAAATTCCCGCGGAACAGTCCCACCGTCTGTTCCAGGTTGTTGATGTTGTAGGCTCCCAGGGCGTATTGCCCGTAGGCGTGACGGAACAGCTCCTTCGTGGTGACGATCATCGAGTTCACTCCTGCGGTCGGGTGGTTCGTCCGACCGGTTGCGCAAGGGACCAATTCTGCGAATCCGCGGATGCGTCGCGGTTTTTCGACCGGGCGATCCCGGAGTAAGAGAGTAACGAATTCTAGCGGATGGTTGGCCGGTTCGCCAGCCGTAGCCCAGTACCGTGCCCCACGAAAAGTCCGGTCGCCTCCCTCTCCAACGTGAGGATGGATCGTGTCAAGAATGCAAGATGCCGCCGGCGCAACGAGCGCTCGGCGGCATCGCTAGGGGGGTAGAACGTGGTATCGGGCAATCGGCTCAGGTCATCTCAGGTCATCGCCTCCCTCGACGCCCCCATGGCGCCTTGCCGCGCAAGGCGTTTGGCGCGGCCCGGTGCGCCCATTTGAGAACGAGTTTGGCGAGCTGTCGATCGATCGAGCGGCTGAACCTGTAGAAGGATCGCGGCCTAACCCCCAGGGGGGTGTCACAATCCTCGTAGCTCACACCGCTACCGCCAACCGGACCGGGTTCGTTGCTTTCCATGATGGCTCCTTCGCCCCAGTACTGCATCCAGCCGACTTGGCGGATGCGCTCAATCGCTCCCTCACCCTCTCTTACGATGGACACAACCGAGCAGTTCAGGTTCGCAACGCCGTGGCAAAGCCGTCGGCAGGGCTTCGTCCCTGCCGTTTGCTCGATTATCGTTGCCCCTACGTGTTGAGTTGTGTGAAACCGCCCGTCTGCTTGGACGCGCCGCCTGGCCGAGCGCGGGCGGAACGCAGTCGTTGCAGACCGCCCAGGTTCTCCATGTTTCGACCTGAGCGGTCGCTCTTGTGAGACGACCGGTGTCGCCATACAATCCGCGACGCGGGGCGGACGAACCGCGTCGCGTGAAACTCCGTATAGGTAACTGTTCCTGCGGAAGTTCGGCCGGTGTGGTCTGGCGTTCGCATCGCGGGAATGCGATAATCGGGACAGTGGCCAAAAGTCACCGTGTCGATGTTGCCCGAAAACGGCGCATGAAGCGCGAACAGGCAACGAGTCGGCAAAGCCGTTCCCGATGGTCGTGGGCCATGCCCTTGCGACAACCGGGCGCAGTGCGGATTGCCTGAATCCGCCTTTGTCGGCCGGTCGATGAGTGACCTAGAATTGAGACGCGGAGGCCGCGCGGCGACGCGCGGTGCCCAACGCGGAGGAAGAAGGATGCACGTCTACGGCCCAGTTCATCTTCACGGTCCGCAAGCGATCGGCGCGCCGCACACGGCGCGACCGGCGAAGCCCGCCGAGCCGACCGGCGCGACCCCGGTCCAGGACGAACTTCAGCTCTCGTCCGAGGCGCAACTGGTCGACCGGATTCGCGACCTGCCTGAGATCCGGGAGGACCGGGTAGCCCGAATCCGCGCCGAGATCGCCGCGGGCACGTACGAAACCGACGAGAAACTCCAAATTGCCCTGGGGCGGCTGCTGGACGAGATCGGCTAGCCGCAAGCCGCATGCCCGGCGACTTCTCTCTTCGCACCGTTCAGGTCACCTTGTCGCCGCTGGATCGGTTCGCCCAGTTTCTCCAATCGCGCGGCAAGCGGGTCACCCAGCAACGCCGCCAGATCGTCGAACAGGTCTTCAGCCATCACGACCATTTCGATGCCGACGAGTTGATGGCGCACCTGCGCGACGAACTGGCCGCCCGACGCCTCAGCCGGCCAACCATCTACCGCACCCTCAACGAACTGGTCGAGGCGGGCCTGTTGCGCAAAATGACCCTGGGTGGCCGCAGCGTGTTCGAGCACGAATACGGCTACCCGCAACACGACCATCTCTATTGCCAGGTCTGCAACGCCCTGATCGAGTTCCACAGCCAGGCCCTCGAACGCCTCTGCGACCAGGTGGCACGCCAGGAGGATTTCGAGGTCCTCGGCCACCGGCTGTTCGTCACGGGCATCTGCGCCAAGTGCCGGCGTCGCCAGAAGCCGTCGCGAGCCTCCGATTGACGTATTGCCCCGCCCGCCGCATACTCAGGGCATATCGGCTTTCGCAAAGGGGACTGCCATGCGACGAAGACTTGCCGTGCGACGAATCGGGGCCGGATCGGCCATGTCCGCAGGATCGTTCGTCTTGCTCGCCCTGCTGGCCCTTGGCGGCAAGGGCTTGGCGGCCGGTCCCGTGGAACCAGCCGTCACGCCGCAGCAGATCGAGGCCGATTGGCTCCGCCAGGACGAGGTCCGTTGGTTGCCTCCTTCGCCCCGGACTCGACCCGACGCCCAGAGCACGGTCACCACGCGACAAGACGCGGCCGGCGCGGTCGATGGCGTCAAGGACGGCACCTACGGCTTCCACGTCGGCGACCAGCAGGACCCCTGGTGGCAGGTCGATCTCGGCCAGTCGCTCGCCTTGGACCGCGTGGTCGTCTTCAACCGCGGCGACGGGAACGTCGAGAAGCGGGCCGCGCAGCTCAAGGTGCTCCTCTCCGACGACGGCAAATCGTGGAAGGCGGTCTATCAGCACGATGGTTCGGTCTTCGGCGGGCAGACCGACGGCAAGCCGCTGGTCGTGCCGCTTCGCGGGGCGAAGGCCCGATTCGTGCGGCTCCAGTTGCCCGGCCGGCAGTACTTCCACCTCGACGAGGTCGAGGTGTATCGGGTCGGCTCGACCGAGAACGTGGCGTTAAAGCGTCCGGCCGACCAGTCGAGCGTCAGCCAGTGGTCCAAAGCGCACATCCCCGACCCAGCCGCCAAGTCGGTTGGGGCAGGCGAGCCGTCCACCCCGCGCAAGACCGAGCCGGCATACCCGATCGCGGCGGCGGTGGAACGGGGGCTCAAGCTGGCGGCGGACCTCCGGCAGCTTGGCGCCGACGTATCGGGCGAGACGGCCATTCTGCGCGAGATCGGCGCGGCGGCCGCCGCGCTTCCCAAGGACGCCCCCGCCGACGCCCGGCGCGCGTTGTACTTCAAGGCCCGCTGGGCCGTCCGCCGCATGGCGCTGGCGAACCCGCTGTTGGATTTCGACGACCTGGTGTTCGTCAAGCGGGCGCCAGGCACCTTCACGCACATGTCGGACCAGAACTACGGGTGGTTTTCGCGGCCCGGCGGCGGGCTGTGCGTGCTCGAGGGATGGAAGACCGACCGGCCGCGTTTGCGCATGCTGGCGACCGAACTGCCCCTCGGGAGCTTCTTGAGCCCCGACCTGTCCTACGACGGCAAGCGGATCGTCTTCTCGCATTGCAAGTACTATCCCGGCCTGCGCGAGCATCCCAACAAGCTCGACAAGGCGAACGTGCCCGAGGATGCCTTTTATCATCTCTATGAGATCAACGTCGACGGCACCGGTCTGCGCCGCCTTACGCGGGGCAAGTACGACGACTTCGACGGCCGCTACCTGCCCAACGGCGAGATCGTGTTCCTTTCGACGCGGCGCGGGCAGTACCTCCAGTGTGGGAAACACACCGGCCAGAGCTGCCTCGACGGCGCCCTGCCCGACAGCTACGTGCGCTGCGGCGGCGGCCCCGAACGGCCCGTGGCGGTCTACACCCTGCACGTGATGAACGCTCAGGGGGGCGACCTGCGGCAGATCTCGCCCTTCGAGATGTTCGAGTGGACCCCCTCGATCGACCATGACGGGCGCGTCCTGTACGCCCGCTGGGACTACGTCGACCGCTGGAACATGCCCTTCATGAGCCTCTGGTCCACGCTGCCCGACGGCTCGGGCGCCCAGGCGGTCTTCGGCAACTACACGCAGAACCCGCACTGCGTGTTCGAGGCCCGGGCGATTCCCGGGTCGCGCAAGCTGATTTTCACCGCGTCGGGGCACCACGCGAATACCGGTGGGTCGCTGGTCCTGTTGGACCCCAACAAGGGCGCCGACGGCGACGGCCCCATGACCCGGTTGACGCCCGAAGTCTGCTTCCCCGAGACCGAGGGCTGGCCCATGACGTACTTCGTGAACCCCTATCCCCTTTCGGAAAACCACTACCTCGTGGCCTGGAGCGACCAGGAGATGATCGGCTGGCCGGGACCGCCCGAGCCGGTCAACGCCACGGGCATCTATCTATTCGACGCCTTCGGCAACCTGAACCTGGTATACCGCGACCCGGCCATCTCGAGCATGAGCCCGCTGCCGCTGAAGCCCCGGCCGCGCCCGCCGGTCGTCGGCTCGCAGCAGGTCGAATGGGACGGCGAGCAGGAAGGCCGAATGCTCGTGCTCGACGTGTACGAGGGGCTGGAGCCGATCCCGCGGGGCACGATCAAGTCGCTTCGGATCGTGGGCGTGCCGGTCAAGACCCATCCCACGATGAACTACCCGGCCATCGGCATCACGCACGACGACCCGGGCAAGGTCGTGCTGGGCACGGTGCCGGTCGATGCCGACGGATCGGTGTATTTTCGCGTGCCCTCGGGCGTGGCGTTCTTCGTGCAGGCCCTCGACGCCGAGGGGGTCGCGGTGCAGACCATGCGGAGCGCCGCCTACGTGCAGCCCGGGCAGACGACGACTTGCGTGGGTTGCCACGAGCCGCGGAACACGTCGCCGCCGAACCGGCTGGTGGCGGCACTCTTGCGCGGGCCGTCGAAGCTCCGCGCCGGTCCCGAGGGCTCGTGGCCGCTCGACTACGCCGCGCTGGTGCAGCCCGTGCTCGAGACCCACTGTGTGCGCTGCCACAAGCCGGGAACCGACGGCGCGAAGTGGGACCTCACGGCGGCGAAGTCCTACGACACTCTCGTCAGTTACGGCAAGCCGAGCTTGCGCGAGCACGTCGGCGCCGCGTACCTTGCCGGCCGATCGACCCCCGGCGCCGGCGCGGCTCAGACCAACCCGCTCGTGCCGCTGCTGAAGAAAGGCCACTACGACGTGAAGCTCGACCGCGCCGCCTGGGAACGCCTCTACACGTGGATGGACACCTACGGCCAGCGCCAAGGTTCGTTCGGTCCCGCGCAAGAAGAGCACCTGCGTGCCATGCGCCGCGCCATGGCGCAACTACTCGAGTAGCGAGCGGTTGGCGGCCTGATCGGTTCCGCCGACGCCTTCATGCCACGGCGCCCTTGGTGACGAGCATGAAGACATCTTCCAACGTCGGCTCCTTCTCGGCGAACGAGGCCATGCGCGCGCCCTCGGCCACGAGGCGTTCCATCAGCGAGGCGACCTGACCGTCGTCGGCCGCCAGTTCCGCGGTGACACGATTGCCGTCGACCTGCACATCGCGCGTTTCGGGCAGGCTGCGGAGAACCGACAGTCCGACCTCGACCCGCTCGAGGAACTTGATCACGATGATCCGGTTCCGATGGATCCGGCGGTACACCTCGTCGATGGGTCCGTGCATCAGCAGTTTGCCCCGTTCGATGATCCCGATCGAGGTGCAACAGTCGGCCAGCTCGCTGAGGATATGGCTGGAGATGAGGATCGTCTTGCCCATCCGGCGTAGTTCCTTCAAGAGCGCCTTCACCTCCACTCGCGCGCGGGGATCGAGGCCGCTGGCGGGTTCGTCGAGAATGAGCACGGGCGGATCGTGGACCAGGGTCTTGGCCAGACAGAGCCGCTGCTTCATTCCCCGCGACAGGCTGTTGACGAAGGCGTTCCGCTTGCCGGTCAGATCCAACAGTTCGAGCACGTCGCCGACGACCTGCTTGCGCCGCGCGCGGGGGATCTGATATGCCACGGCGAAGAAGTCGAGGAACTCCCAGACCTTCATGCCGTCGTAGACGCCGAAGTTGTCGGGCATGTAGCCGATCGACCGGCGGACCTCCAGCGGTTGCTGGGTGACCCGGTAGCCGTTGACGATTCCCTCGCCCCCGGTGGCCTTCAGCAGGGTCGCCAGGAAACGGATCGTGGTGCTCTTGCCTGCTCCGTTGGGACCGATGAATCCGAACATCTCGCCCGGCGCGATCTTCAGGTTCAACTGGTCCACCGCTACCAGGTCGCCGTAGTGCTTCGTGAAGTTGATGAGTTCGATCATGCTGCGCGTCGCACCGTCAAGGAACGGTCGGGACTTCCGGTTGGGAGGGCTCTTCGGTTCGGGGCCCGAGGGTCGGCTGGCGATCGTCGGCGACCCGGAGGCGCGGCACGACATCGGGTCTCGGGTCGGAACCGAAATCGTGCCACAGGTGCGCGACGATGACCGCCGCGCCCTGGGTGTGCCGGGCCGCCGGCTCGACCGTTTGACCGGGCACCGGCCGGTCCATCCAAGCCACCAGTCGCATCTCGCCGGGCGCCAGCCCGACCTGCTGCGCCACGTTGACCAACCCGCGGAGGTTCAACTCGCCCGCGGGAACGGCGTCCCGGCGGTCGAGCGTCAACGGCGCGCGGTCCCGCTCGTGGCTCCAGAGTGTCCTCGGATCGACCGCGCCGGCCGGATGGAATTCCAGCGGCACGGACTCGCCCGGGCGCAGGTCGCCCAGCCAGGCGGTCTCGTAGACCGGGCGGGGCGCGTCGGCCGCGTGCAACGATTCGTGCTCAAGCGGGGCCTTGCACCAGACCACTCCTGCGCCGTGGAACGGGTAGTCGGTGCCGTTGGTCACCCGGAACCCGCCTTCGGGCGTCTTTTCCAGCCGGACCGGACCGCCCAGGTCGGCCATCTGCTCGCTGTGAACGAGGTTCGTGGAGTTCGACAACACGGGGAAGCCTTCCAGAACGGCCGAACTACCGTCCTGGCGGAACGTCACCCCCGCGGGCTCGGGCGCCTGGGCCGGGTCGAACCTGTGGGGGCTCGACACCGTGGGAAACGGCAACACCAGGGCCCCGGGATCCTCGACGCGCACTTGGTACTCGGTGTAAAGCGCGGTGTACAGCGCCGTGTACCGCGTCACGTGCGCGCGGCGGTGGCCCGCGTGCAACTCGACCACGGCGACTTCCGTGGCCGAACGCTCGAACCCGATGTCCAGGCGCGCCAGGCGGATCACGACGACCGTGCCGACCAGGGCGATGACCGGCGCGGCCATCCAGGCCCACTCGATCCGGCCGAGCAGCCGAAACAGCACGTAGTTCAGCGGCACCAGTACCGCCAGGTACCCCACGACGACCCACAGGACGAACGTCGCCTCGGGGATCTCGATCCGGGCGGCGTTCTGAAGGGCATGACGCGCCGCATTGGCGACCGGATTGAAGTCGCTCCAACCCCCGAGGCCGCAACCGATCGCGCGGCTATCGAGCGCGGGATCGACGCGGCACCACGGGTCCAAGGCGCTTTCCTGGTCGGCACGGGTCAGCAAGTCGCCCGCGGCCGAGACCACGGGAGTCCGCGGCCCGGCAAACATCGAGTCAAAGTCCCGCCCGGCATCGCGCGACAAGTACCACAGCCCGCAATTCCGCGTGGGATCCAGGTGACGGAGATCGGCGACCGTGAACCCGACCGAGACCCCTGGATCACCTTGCGGCTGATACACCAAGAGCCCCGGATACATGGTCGCGGTGGGCGGCGGGTCGCGCGGGGGCGGGGCTCGGTCGGCCCACGGCGCCTGGAGTTCGCCTGCGAGCCCCGAGGCCATCCGTTGAAATCTCCGCGGGGGTCGGCCCAAGAGACAGGCATTGACCAGGCTGTCGAAGCCAGGCCAGTCGCGCAGATCGCGCGTGGCCAGCGGAAACGCCGAGACCACCACCCGCCCTCGACCGACGCGCCGCTCGGCCAGAAGATCGCCGGTATCGGGCAGAAACCGCGCCGACGGATGCTTGTCGAGACGGACGCCGGGCCAGGGTTGGACCGGCCTGAGCACGCGCACGTGCCCGTTCGCATCGGCAGGCGACCATGCGTCGCTGAGCGCCTTGAGGTCCTCGGCCGCCAGTGGGCGGCTGCCCGCCGCCGTGGCCGGCAGATAGGGACCGAGAAAACTGTTCTTGAGGCTGTCGAGCGAGTCGGGCCCGCTGATGATGAGCTGCCCGCCCCAGTGCAGCCAATCGAGTAGTGCCTCTTGCTGCGACTCGGTCAGGATGCCGGGGTCCGCCTCGTCCCAGAGCACCGCGGCGATGCTCGTCCAACACAGGGCCGACAACGGGAGGACCACGGCCCGGTCGCCCGCCAGGCGCACCACCCGAAAGAAACCATCGCGTTCCGATCCCTCCGACAGGTGCAGGGGATTCTTGAACGAATCGAGCTGCGGCAGAAAGCCGTACCGGTCGGGAAAACGCGCCAGCACCACGAAGTGGTACTGGTAGGGCGGCATCCGTTCGACCATCGTCATGCCGCTTAGCACCTCGCGCCCCGTCGCGTGGTCCGACACCCGAACATGGATCATCTGCTCCTTGCCGCCGGCCGGCAAGAACACCAGCGACTCGGGCGCGCGCCACTGCCCCTTCGCCAGCGCGACCGGCCTGGTGACATCCAGCCAATAGGCCATCGCGCTTAAGGGGCTTGCGCTGCCGCGTGTGTCGGATGCGGCGGCCAGCTCGAGGTCGCCGAGGAAGTCGAAGTGGTTCGCCTTCAGGGGCAGGCCAACCGCCGTCCAATGCCCCGGCTTGCATCGGCACGGCGCGTTGCTCCGCTGGAGCGGTTGATGGGGTTGCTCGGCCGAGGTCTCGTAGGGTTGGGCCACCAGGATTGCGTCGGGCGGCTCGAAGTCGGGCTTCTTCTTTTCCTTGAGTTTCTCCTTGCGCTCCTCCAACTGCTTCTCGAGTTCCTCGGGGGTCTGAGGTTGCGAGACGCTCGTCCGGCAGCCTCCGCACCCCGGTGCCCCAAGCAACATCGCCAAGACGAGGGCCGGCAGAAGACCTCCGGGCCGGAGGATGCCCCCACGGGGGTTTTCAGCCCGGTGGGGTTCGCCTGTCCGGAACCGGTTGGAGAATCGACTCATTGCGCCCACTCGAACTGCGGGACTACCCTGACGACGAGTGTATGCGGAATCCGCGGCGAAGGAAAGAGGCGGCCGGCCGTTGCGCCCGCCGAGGCCAAGCGCGCCGCGTTCGGCGCCTCAGAACAGATGGCGCTGGACGGGCGAGCCCAAGACCCGGGCGTCGAACCCCGCCTCGTGCAACCGGTCGACGAACGACTCCGGCCCGTGCGTGCAATACACTCGGCGAGGCGACACGCGCTCGACGGCCTCGAACAGCTCGTCGTAGTCCGCGTGATCCGAAAGCGGCACCGCGTGGTCCACGCCGAGGCGCCAGCGCGTCCTTGCGTCCACGGCCCAACCCGTGGCCGCGATGCGCACCTCGTTCGTCTCCCGCGCGTGTCGCCAAGCTCTGGGGGGCACCACCAGCACGTGTCCCGGCTCGGGCGGACCATCCAGACGTCCTCGGCATCCCAGCGCCACCCCAAACGACTCGTACACCCGGCTGATCTCGAAGACCTCGGGATGCTGGAGGACGGCGAACCCCGCGCCGGCAAGGATGCGGGTCACCTCCTGGGCCTTGCCCAACGCATAAGCCTCGACAACCGGCTGGGCGCCGGCTCGAAGCGCCTCGGCCACCAGATCGCAAAGCTGATCGATGGCCTGTTGGCGCGGCGGCAACCGGTAGGCCGGGTGGCCATAGGTGCTCTCGATCACCAGGATGTCGGCGCGCGGGAGTTCGGCGCGCGGGGCAGTCGCCGACTCCCCGAGCTTGAAATCGCCCGTGTAAAGAAGCGACTGGTCGCCATCCTCGGCCAGGAGCATCGCCGAACCGAGGCAGTGCCCCGCCGGATACGTCGTCAGACGCAATCCACCCCACTCGATCGGTGCGCGATAGGGCAGTGCCAGCGTGGGCCGGCGTCCAAGCCGCAACTGGTACAGCGCGGCGGTCTCGGGCGTACACAGGGCGTATTCGTGCCGCGCAAGGTGGTCGCGATGGGCGTGGGAGATGAACGCGCGGGGCTGGCGCCGACGGAAATCGACCGCCAGATCGGCCCGCGTCAGCTTCAGTCCCCGGTCCCAGTGGAACAAACGCCTTCGACCCCCAGAAATCGACCCATTGCGCCCCGCAGGGTCCATCCTACACCTTCGCGTGATTCCCGGCAGCACCCGATCGGCTGGTCGGATCAACGAGCCCAAGCCACGCAAGCGGTTTGGCAAAGGGCACCGATGCCCGAGCGTATCTCGTTGGTCACGACCGCGTGCAGCTAAGCGCCGCGTTTACGACTCGTCACGAGAATCGTATTGACTACACAACGGCACGATTCGTGATGTCAGTACTTCGTCTGAGTAACACCTAAACAGCTATAGGATAATAGGTTACTGTCGAATCGAGCTTCCAGGCGGCATGATGGCGCACCCATTGCTTTACCTTCTCACAGACAGAGAAGTGGAAACAAGCTGAAAGGACCCAACCATGTTCGCTACCGGCCTGGCAATCCTGATCGGAACCGCAATCTCGGTGTACATGAGCCTGGACTTTTTGCGGCCGGTGCCGAGGAATAACCCTTTTGGCTTGTGACCACACCAAGACGCCCGCTTTTCGGTGAAGGACGAAACGAATGGACCACCAGTGATGGCGGAGGCGCGACGATGAGTGTGACGACGCAGTTGCTGATCGGCTTGGTGCCGCTGTTGGCCTTGACCTTCGCGGTAGCGGTCCGGCCCATGCCCACCCCTCGGGGTGGGGCGAGCGACGGGATGGGATCGTAGCGCGGTCAACCGTTTTCGGGACCCGAACTCGCCCAGAGCCAGGGGTGGGTCTCCTGGACCGGCCGGCCCCGAAACATGCGGACAAGTTTGCGCTGGACTTGCAGCCCACGCTCCTGGGCCCATCGCGTGGCGCCGACATGGTCCTGGGCGATATCGACGAAAACACGCTGGCCTGCCAGGTGTCCTAGCGCCGCGTCGGCCAATGCACGGCCAGCCTCGTCCGACCGGGCAACGATCGGTCCAATCTGGAACGCCCTCGCGCCGTTGCGGAAGGCTGCGTAGCCGGCCAATCGAGTAGCCCCTTCGAGGGCGAGCATGGACTGCGGGCCGTGTTCCCAGAGGTGGCGAAGAAGACCCTGGCGGTCGGTGCCGGTCGCCCGGCGGTCGAGGTCGGCCAGACGCTCGATCTGGCCGGCCGTGACCGCGCGGACCCGCCCGTCGCAACCAGCGCCCGGCGAGACGCCTTCCCAGCGGGCCAGTTCATACTCCGCGACAAAGCCCAATCGCCGGTAGATCGGCTCTCCCAGGGGCGTGGCGTCCAGCCGCATGGTGGCCACGCCTCGTGCCGTCAAGTGGGCCAGGGCATGTTCCATCATCGCCGTGCCGATCCCCCGGCGGCGCATGGCCTGATCGACCAGCACCATGCCGATCCATGCGATGGGGCCGAATACCCGGGTCGTCGTGGTGGCCACGACGTTGCCGTCTACCTCGCCCACGAAGCAGCCGTCGGGCTCGAGGTCGAGGAATCGCCGCCAGTCGGCCTCGGTCTGGTTCCACCCCGCTTGCGCGCACAACCGCATTCCTTCGGCGATATCGCCGGGGGTCATCTGCCGCAGGGAAAGCATGGGCATGTTGCTCCGCGAACCATGCCGTCGCCGGGTCCCACGGCTGGTGGCGGCCGTTGCCGCCGGCGCGTCGGATCAGTACAGTGACGGCCTAGGGATTCATGCAATCGGCGCGCGGCGGACCCGTCAAGCCCCACGCCTGTGAACGGTTACCATCGCGCCAATACGAGAGCAAGGGCGCCGGCGCTTCCTTGCTCTCTCATGTTTGCCCAACTTATTGTCTTACAGGCCCTCAGCGAACGAAGGGTGGTACCATGCTCCGAACCGCAGCGATTGTACCGTGT
>JANLFZ010000389.1:0-2294 GCA_024653385.1 Thermoguttaceae bacterium
CGCCCGGGTGGGGCTGGTTCATCTCGATCGAGCCCGAGGAATCGTTGCACCACAGCGTGCGGCCCGTGGAGGCGTCCAGGGCGCGAAGGTAGACCCCTTCCGAGGGCCAGATGCCGGCGGCGAAGTAAACGACGCCGTCGGCCACGACCGGCCCGCCGCGCGCCGGCCAGCGCGAGACCATGCGGTCGTTGCCCAAGAGCATGTCGGGCCGGGGCCCGCCGCGGACCTTCCACATGACATGGCCGTCGGCGGCGCGCAGGCAATAAAGAAAGCCGTCGTCGCAGGCCACGAACAGCCGGTCCTGCCAGACGGCCGGGGCGAAGCGCACCGGGGCATCGAGAAACACGCTCCAGACGAGTCGGCCCGATGCCGCGTCGCGCGCCACCACCCGGTCGTCCGACGACGTGCCATAGTAGAGCGTTGCGCCGGCGGCCACGATCCGGTAGGCGCGGTCGAAGGGCATCCGATCGATCGAGGGCCACGCCGGCGCGGGAGGATGCGGCTCGCGCGCGGTCCAGCGCGGCGACATGCCCGCCGGAAGCGCCTCGGCCGTGTAGCCACTGCGCGCCGCGTCGCCGCGGTCCATCGGCCAGTCGCCCCGGACCGGCGCGGCAAAGGCCAGGCCCGCCAGCACGGTCAGGAGGGTTCGGGTCACGGGCCACCTCCCACTTCCGAATGTCTCCATGATCGGGCCTCGTGGTTCACGTCAAGTGCAGGCCCTCGCGGCGGACCGCTTCGTCGGGACGCTTGTCGATGCGTTCGACCTGTTCGGGCGCGAGGAATCTCGGCCCGCCGACCGCCACGCTCCACGCCAGAACGCGGCACGTCTTGACGAGCATGTGGGTGATGTTCAGCGTTTCCTCAGAGTTGCCGCCCAGGGCGATCACGCCGTGGTTTTCCATGACGATCGCCTTCGGCCGCCGCTGGTGCCGGTCGAGATAGTCGCGCAGGACCTGCCGCGTGGCCAGCGCCAGCGGCAGTCCCGGATCGGCATACGGCACGTAGGCCAGCGCGGGCCCAAGCACGACCACCTGATCGGGAAACAAGCAGCCGGTAAACAGCTCGCGGCTGCGGCGGCTGCACAACAGGCCGACGGCGGCGGTCGGGTGCGTATGCCCGACAAAATGAACCCCGTCCAGCTCGAGACACAGGGCATGGAGAAACGTCTCGATCGAGGGGGGACGCTGGCCCTCGACCGTGGCCGACTTGAGCAGGCGCTTCAAGGCCGCGTCGTCCAGAGGCGGCCCGTCGAGGGCCTCGAGCACGGGCGCGCTGCGCACGCGGACAAAGCTCTCCTCCTTGGCCTGCCGGAGTTCCGCACCGGAGCCCTTGACCCAGAACGTGGCCGCGTCCTCCCGCGCCGACGTGTTGCCCTCCCCGAGGATCGCGAAATCGCTGGCCGGATCGCCAAGCTCGTTCGACATGAGGACCAGTTGGAACAGGTTGGGGCTCATCCCATCGACTCCTCGGTGTGCAAGAGGGATTTCGTGCCGGCCCGAAGCGGCCGCGCGGTCCGATCCACCGCCGTGGGACCATCGGGCCATGCTACTGGCGTGGCAACCCGGTCGATCGAGCGCCCAAGGGCTCGATCGACGTGCCGTCGGGCAATCGGTAAGGTCGCTCGCCGAAGTTCACCGTTACCGTCACGCCGTTGGCAAACCGGGTCTCTTGAACCGCGTGGTCGTCGGTCAGCCAGCGGTGCGAGAGCATCTCGGCATAGCCGGTCGCCCGGGCCACCGGCGTGGCCGTGTTGTAGCTCTCGACGAACCGCGCCTGGTTCTTCTTCCACAAATCGCGGCTAAACATGAACATCGGCGGCGTGCCGTAGAGCATGTTCCACAGGTCGCGGTGACGCCAGACCTTGGGCAGCTTGTTGTTGTAGTCGCCCCAGTACCACTGGGCCACGACGCAATCGTGGTACACCAACTCCCACAGCGGCAGCCGGTAGAAGTGCCCGGTCTGGAACTTGGCCACGGGCTCGGGCACCTCGTCGAGAATGGTGGCCATGTCGCGGCCCGCGTCGGGCACGCGGTACGGCCCGAGACTCAGCATGCCCTCGAAGTAGTGGACAAACGGCACGGCCGCGTCGTGCCCGGTCTCGCTGCCCGTGACCAGCCGGCACTCCTGGCTGACGAACCGCAGCAGGTCCATCTTGAACCGGCGGCTTTCGGTCCGGGTCATGGGGTGATCGGGCGAATAGCACTCGCGCCAGGGCGACGCGGTCGTGGTGTCGATGAAGTAGGCGTCCGCCGAGGTGAGCGCCCGGACGGCCGGCAGGTTCTGGGGCCGGCGCG
>JANLFZ010000389.1:2304-5928 GCA_024653385.1 Thermoguttaceae bacterium
TGTCGATGAACCGGCAGGCATAGGGGTGGGTCGCCAGTTCGGGCGGGATTCGCCGCCTCGCGTACTCGACCGCCTGCCGGTCGCAGAGCACGGCGCAAGGATACCATTGGCCATCCTTGCCGCGCACCTGCCAGCCCGGTATCCACTTGCCGTCGGGACCGAGGATGATGTCCTTGGGCCAGCCTTCGGTCGTCCAATCGCCGTGGACGCCGTGGAGCTTGGGGAAGATGGCCGGATCCATCAGGTCCTGGTAGATGTCGTAGCGGCTGGTCAGCACGCCCAGTTCGTTCATCTGGCGGAGTTGCTCGGGCGTGGCCCGGTTGCTCCAGAGGATGCGGCGGATGCCGGCCGATTGCATCTCGCGGACGATCGGCACCGGGTTGCGATCCCAGCACCAGACGTTGACCGCGCCGATCAGTCGGTCGACATTGGGGTTCTCTTGCCGCTTCTGGGCGAGCGTCTTCAGTAGGCCGGTGTCCTTCGCGTACTGGCGATACCGCTTGGCCATCGCCACGTACCCCCCATCGTCGAACAGCACGTAGCGGATCCGCCGCGTGTAGCCGAACTTGCCTTTTTCGGGCTCCCACTGCGGGGCGAGGTGCAATAGCCCGTCCAGCCGCGGCAGCCGCACCGCGGCGTCGTTGGGCGTTTCGACCAGGCACATCACGCCCTGCCGGCCGTCGGTCATCCCATACCACGTCATGCACAACCCGTGCCCGCCGTAAAGATGGTAGGACATCGGCCCCAGGGTCCGATCGTCCACCGGGTAGCTGATCCCCTCGTTGACGGGCAGCACGAGCACCATGCCCTTCGACGCCGCAAGAGGAAGCGGGAACGCGACCGACCCGGGCAGATCGCCTTCGGACGACAGCTCGACGACGAACTCCGGCCGGTCGCCGTCCAGCCGCACCGTGCCGCGGATCTGGAGCATGCTGGCCGGGTCGACCAATCCCAAGTCCAGCCCCTCGGCGGTCTTCTTGGCCTCGGTGACCACCAGCGTGCCGCCCGGCCGCTGCCGCCAGGTGACGTCGGCGCGGCGATCGGCCACCGCGAAGGTGCCGTCTGCCGGCTGGAATGTCAGCTCGAGGGTCTTGTTCGCCAGGACAATCGACTTGGGCAGTTTGCCGCCGCGCAGGGCCTCGAGCGTGCCGGCCGCCACGAGCGACGCATCGTCGAACCAGACCTTCGCCGGCCCGAAGCCGATCAGACGCACCTGCATCGCCGCGGTGCCCGGCGGAACCGCGAACTTCGAGCGGAGCGGTCGCCAGGCGTCGGATGCCCGGGCGGTGCGTTCGGCGAAGCTCCAATCGGTGACCTTCTGTTTCTCGTCGCGGAGCGTGACGCAAAGGGTCGCGCTGCCCTCGCCCTCGACACGCACCCAGCCGGCCAGTTCGAAGATCTGGCCGGGCTTCACGTCGATCCAGCGTTGTTGCCCGAGGCTCCAGTCGTTCTTGCCCGTGTGCTCGATCCGGATCGCCTGGCGTCCGCCATGCTTGACGGCGCCATCCAGCGCCGCCATGCCGGCGCTATCGCGCGACCAGAACGGGTGCCAGCCGGAAAGCCCCTGCTCGAAACCGCCGTTGTCGACGAGGTTCTCGGCAGCGGAAAGCGAAAGAGGAAGAACGAAGAAACCCGCAACGGCGAGGAATAATGAGCGAAGCATGATGGACTCCCACAGTTGTTGCGCATCGGGGGACGGGCTCGTGTTTCGCCTCGGTCGGAACGCCGAGCCCAAGCGCGCCGCGGCGAAAAGCCTACGTCTTCCCTCTTTGCCGCCGGGCTTTTCGCTGGGCAGGGCAAGTCAACGACTAGCCAGTTCCGACTTGAGCTTGTCTGCAAGAGCGCGAAGCTCGTCGATGGGAAGCCGAAGCAATTCGTCCTCGGGCGTGACCGGGCGGTTCAAGAGCTGCTGGCAAAGGCGCACGCGTTCGATCAGCATGCCCTGCGTCCGTCCGCGCTCCAGCCCCTGCTCCAGTCCCTGCTCCAAGGCGCCCTCGAGCAGGCTCATCTGATCGCGGATCGCCTTCTGACGGGCTTCGTAACGTTCACGTTCCAGGGCGTCTTTCGTCAACATCTCCAACTCCTTTACTGTCCGCTGGTAGATCGGATCTCGGAAGGGAACGGGCAGTGCGTCCGCTTCCATCGTTTCGGCGTACCGAAAGAAGTATATCCACTTCTCCAGAGGATCGCGCAGCTCCCGTAGCTCTCGATTGAACTTTGGCAATTCCAACAAGTGGATCCGGACGTGCTCGGTAAGACAAATACCATGCGCCACGTCGTACAGACCGAACGCGAGGTGATAGTCCTCGACGTCCTCGAACAGCTTTTGGTTCAATAGGCAGATGCTAATCGCCGGACGCAACTTGCCGTACGAGTCGCCTTCGGCCAGTTGCTGCCGGTACAAGCCGGCCCAGTAGTACAGAATGCGGGCGCAAAAGTGCTTCGGCAGCAGAAGCTGCATCTCCACGTTCCACAACCGCCCCGCCTGGTCTTGCGCCTTGACATCGAGCACCGTCAGCTTGTCGTCGGCGAAGTCCTTGTCGTTGAACGGATTGAGGATCTCGACCGTAACGATGGGCTCCGGCAGCTTGAGGACCGAGTTCAGCAGGTGCGTCAGGATATCCGCGTTCCGCGGGTCGCCGAAGACGCGCTTGAAGGCGTAGTCGACCTTCGGATCGATCCCCAGCTTCATCGTCGGATTTCCCCTCGTTTCGGCATCGTTGCCCAGTGCATTATACGCGCCGGCACCCACCTGAATTGTGCGCGTCCGTTGCCTCGGTTTCGCCGGGGGGCTCGCCTCGCAAGCGGCCGCGGCTACTTGAGCGGCTTGAGCTTGATGTTGCGGTACGCCACCTTGGCCCCGTGGTCCTGAAGCCCGATGTGCCCTTGGCGGGGAAAATCCCTCAGGGCCTTGTTGTACTTGTTCTTCGAGCCGTCGGGGTTCTTGTGGGGTTCGGTCCAACGGTCCAAATCGGCGTCGACAATCGGCTCGTCGTTCATGACCACGGTGATCCGGCTTCCCTTGGCCGTAATCACCACGTGGTTCCACTGGCCCTTCTTGCTGGCCTCCTTGGCTGGAGCCATGGCGTCGTAGAGCGCGCCGCACGAGCCGCGCGAGGGCTTCGCGACCGGCGTGTACACCTGGATCTCCAGCCCGGTCTGGACGCAATCCTTGGGATCGCCCGTGCGAATGAAGATCCCGCTGTTCCCTTCGGTCTTGAACTCGAGATCGAGCACGAAGTCGCCGAAGCGGTCTTTGGTCCACAGGTCGCCGGCGGCGCGGGCGCGGACCATGGCGCCGTCCTCGATCACCCAGCCTGGTCCCGGCGGGCCGCCCGCCGCGTTTTGCCACCCGGTGAAGTCCTTGCCGTTGAACAAGTCGATCCAGCCATCGCCCTTAGACGCGGCGGGGCCTTTCGTCTCGGCCGCCGATGCGGCAAGGCAACCCAGGCCGAGCAGCATCGCAAGAGCCAAAGACACCAAGGGGCGGAAGTGAAAGCGGTTCATGGCGTTCTCCCAGATCACTCGAAGTTTACAACACGAGGCCCAGTATAGAGCGCCGTCGGCGGCAAGGGAACAGGCACGATTTTCGGCCCGCAAGGGGCCGAAAGACGTGGCTCTCCC
>JANLFZ010000390.1:0-5121 GCA_024653385.1 Thermoguttaceae bacterium
CGCTGGCGCGTCGGGTTCGTATGGGCCCCTCGCTGGCGCGTCGGGTTCGTATGGGGCCCTTGCTGGCGCGTCGGGTGCGTACCGCTGGGGGCCCCTCGCTGGCGCGTCGGGTTGGTATTGCGTGCTTGCTGGCGCGTCGGGGTGGCGTGGCCCTTGCCAGATGTGGGCCCCCTCTCGTATTATGAGCAATGTTGCTGCTATAGTCCCCCCGCCGTTGGAGGAGGTGCCGTGTCGCAAGTCCAGACGAAACTCCCGTACAAAGTCGCCGACCTTTCGCTGGCCGACTGGGGCCGCAAGGAAATCCAGATGGCCGAGGCCGAGATGCCAGGCCTGATGGCTCTGCGGCGCAAGTATGGACCGACCAAGCCGTTGGCCGGGGCTCGCATCGCGGGCTGTCTCCACATGACGATCGAGACTGCGGTCTTGATCGAGACGCTGGTCGAACTGGGGGCCCAAGTCACCTGGACAAGCTGCAACATCCATTCGACCCAGGACCACGCCGCGGCCGCGATCGCCGCCCGGGGTATCCCCGTCTTTGCCTGGAAGGGCGAGCCTCTCCAGGCCTACTGGGACAACATCCTTACCCAGATCACGAGCTTCGAGGGAGGCGAGGGCCCGCACCTCCTCGTCGACGACGGGGGCGATCTGACGCTGTTGATCCACAAGGGCGTCGAGTTCGAAAAGAAGGGCGAAGTGCCCGACCCCAGCCAGGCCGGACACGAAGAAGAGCGGGCCCTCTTGACGACCCTGAAGCGCAGCCTGGCCGACGATCCAAAACGCTTCACGCGCATGGTCGCCAACATCGTCGGCGTCAGTGAAGAGACGACCACGGGCGTGCACCGCCTGTACGAAATGGCGAGGCAGGGGACGCTGTTGTTCCCGGCGATCAACGTCAACGACTCGGTCACCAAGAGCAAGTTCGACAACCTCTACGGCTGCCGCGAGTCGCTGGCCGACGGCATCAAGCGGGCCACGGGCGTGATGGTCGCGGGCAAGGTGGTCGTGGTGGCCGGCTATGGCGATGTGGGCAAGGGCTGCGCCCAGTCGATGCGCTCCTACGGCGCCCGCGTGCTGATTACCGAGATCGACCCGATCTGCGCCCTCCAGGCCGCGATGGAGGGCTACGAAGTGACCACGATGGAAGAGGCCGCCCCGCAGGGCAACATCTTCGTCACGGCCACCGGCTGCTGCGACGTGATCCGCGGCGAACACATCGAAAAGATGCCCGATGGGGCGATCATCTGCAACATCGGGCACTTCGACGTCGAGATCGACGTGCGATGGCTCCACACCACCAAAGGCATCCAACGCACGAACATCAAGCCGCTGGTCGACAAGTACACGCTGCCCAACGGCCGCTCGGTGATCCTCCTGGCCGAGGGGCGGCTGGTGAACCTCGGCTGCGCCGAGGGGCATCCGTCGTTCGTCATGTCGAACTCGTTTACCAACCAGGTCCTGGCCCAGTTGGCCCTCTGGACCGAGCCCGAGAAATACCCCGTGGGCGTGCACGTGCTGCCCAAGAAACTCGACGAAGAAGTGGCCCGGCTCCACCTGGAACAACTCGGCGCCAAGCTCACCAAGCTGACGCCCAAGCAGGCCGAATACCTTGGCATCTCGGTGCATGGACCGTTCAAGCCGGATCACTACCGGTATTGAGGGGATTAGGGATTGGGGATTGGGGATTGGGGGCGCGAACATGGGTGCGCGGTACGTCCGCGCCTGTCCCGACTTTACCAAATCTCTCTCTCTTCGGAGGCCGTCCATGCGTCGCTCGCCGGAGAAACTCATCGCCCGTTTGAGGAACCGGAGGGTCCGAATGATCGGCTCCGGTGTCGCCGGCATCTTGGGCCTTGGCACGCTTGGTTTCGCCTGCCTGACGCTGGTGAGGCTCAACGCGGCGGATCCTTCCCCAAGAGGGCGAAGACCTCTTGCTGCACGTCCTGAAGAGCCAGCAGCTCGTTTGGGCGATCGCGAACACGACAGCGATCTCGTATCTTCTTGCCGCGGTCGTGGGCCTGTTCCTTGGATCACTGGTGACGGAAGCATTCATGTTCACGAAGGACGACTTGCTCGTGGATCTTTGGGACCGTGTGCAAGCCTTGGAACGCCAGCAGATGTCTAATCCCCCAGTCCCCAATCCCCAATCCCCAATCCCCAATCCCAGTCCCTAATCCCCCTGCCCCATGCCCGAAATCCAGGCCTTCCGCGGCGTCCGTTACGATCTGGGCCACGTCGGCTCGTTGAGCGACGTCGTCGCCCCGCCCTACGACGTGATCGCCCCCGAGTTGCAGAACGAGCTGTACCAGAAGCACCCCTGCAATTTCGTGCGATTGGAGCTGAACCGCATCGAGCCTGGCGATGACGAGGCCAACAACCGGTACACCCGGGCGGCGAGGTTCTACAAGAGCTGGCGTTCCCAGGGGGTCTTGTTCCAAGAGGCCGATCCGGCCATCTACGTCTACCATCAAGAGTTCCAGCTCGAAGGCCGGACCTGCACGCGGCGCGGCTTCATGGCCCGCATGAGGCTCTCGAGGTTCGGCGAGGGCCAGGTCTTTCCCCACGAGCAGACGATGTCGGCCCCGAAGTTCGATCGCCTGATGCTCACCGTGGTGACCAAGGCGAACCTGAGTCAGATCTTCGGGCTGTATCCCGACCCCGGATTGGAGACCGACGCGATCCTCGAGCGTGCCATTGCGGGCTGCACGCCCCTGGAGGCGGTGGACCATTTGGGCGTGATCCACCGCATGTGGCCCGTGACCGACGTGGCGACGATCTCGGCGGTGGCTGCCCGCATGAGCCCCAAGCCCATCTTCATCGCCGACGGCCACCACCGGTACGAGACGGCCTGCAAGTACAAGGAAGAGACTTACGAGTCGGGGTTCTTGAAGCCCGACCATCCGGCAAACTACGTCTTGATGATGTTCGTGGCGATGGAGGACCCGGGCCTGGCGATTCTCCCCACGCACCGCCTGTTCAAGGACGTGCCGGCCCTGACGGCCGACGACCTGACCGCCCGGCTGGGCGACTGGTTCCAGACGCGGCCCGTCGCCAAGGGGCCAGGCGCCGCGCGCGAGGTCTGGGAGGACCTGCAGATCCTCGACAGCCAAGGCACGCTGGCCCTCTACACGCAGAAGGACCAGCAGTGGACGATCGCTGAAGTCACCCCGGCGGGCAGGGCGAAGATGGACGAACTGGCCATCGACCACGTGCCCGAGTGGCGCGAACTGGGCGTGAGCCTGCTGCACCGGCTGATTGTCGAGACGGGCATCGGCCAACCGAAGCCGGGCGGCATCAACTACGTCCACTTGGTGGATGAACTGATCGGGGGCTTGGAAACCGGCCAGTACCCGCTGGCCGCCCTGGTCATGCCGGCCACGGTCGAGCACGTGCGCGCGATCAGTCTTCAAGGCGACCGGATGCCGGCCAAGAGCACGTATTTCTACCCGAAGCTGCTCAGTGGATTGGTGGTCAATCCGCTGGAGTAGGCGGACGTGAAAAGCAGCGCGCCGCGGCGTGGGTTTCACGTGTAACCCGGCTGCGCAGCCTCTTCCGCGAGACGAAGCTGCGGGTTTCACGCGAAACCTGCGCGTTGTGCCCGATGTTCCGCGAGGCCGGCCGATCGCCGCGCCGCCAGCCGTCCGGCAAACTGCCATTTTCCGTCACCCCCGCGCGCTGCTACAATCGCGTCGCGCCAAGTCGAGCGCCAAACCGTCCGGCATGGAGGCTGGCCGTGGGTCGCACACTCTGCGTAGTCAACCAGAAAGGGGGGGTCGGCAAGACGACCACTGCCATCAACTTGGCCGTGGCCTTGGCCAAGGCGGGCTCGCGCACCCTTCTGGCCGACCTCGACCCCCAGTGCAACGCCACCACGGGCCTGGGTCAGGAGCCCACGGCCGGCCACCCCTTGGTTGCCGGAACCCCGCTAAGCGACGCGGTGGTGGCGACCAGCACGCCCGGTCTCGATCTGCTCCCCGGTAGCCGCAGCTTCCGCGATGTCGAGGCTCTTGCTCGGGGCGACGAGGCGCACACCGCTCGGTTTCAACGTCACTTGACAGGCGGGGTGTCGGCCTACGACTTCGTGCTCTTGGATTGCCCGCCCTCGCTCGGCCAGCTCACGCGCACCGCCTTGGCCAGCTCGAACGAAGTGCTCATGCCCATCCAGTGCGAGTACTTCGCGATGGAAGGGCTTGTGCAGATGATTGAAATCATCCGCGAGGTGATGGAGTCGCAGGCCAACCAACTCCAGTTCGGCGGCATCGTGCTGACGATGTTCGACCACACCTTGGAGCTGACCTGGGAAGTGGAAGCCCAGGTGCGCGATTTCTTTGGCGAGATCGTCTACCAGACGGTCATTCCGCGGGATGTGGCCGTGTCCGAGGCTCCCAGCCACGGCCAGTCGGTGCTCGACTACGCGCCGCGGTCGCGCGGAAGCCGCGCGTATGTGGAACTTTGCATGGAGGTACTTGAACGTGTCTAAAGAACGACGATTGGGCCGGGGCCTAGAGGCCCTGCTAAGCCGCACGACCCGACCTGAACCCACCCAGAACCCGTACGCGCCCGCGGTCGCGCCGCCAACGGGTGCTCCGGCCTATTCGGGCGGCCACGAGGATCCGTACGGCGGCCCGAGCCCGTACCAGGACGCCCTACCGGCCAGGCCCATCGAGTCCGAATCTTCGGCCGCGATGGGGCCGGAGCCTCGCATGTCGCCCCCGCCCACCGTTCCCGAGCCCGCGCCGCCCGTCCCGCCACCCGGGCCGCCCCGCGTGGCCATTCGCGAGATCCAAAGCAACCCGTTCCAGCCTCGCCAGGACTTCGACGAGGCGGAGATCCAGTCCCTGGCCGATAGCCTCCGCGCCCATGGGTTGCTCCAGCCGATCGTGGTCCGCCGCAAGGGCGACGGTTATCAGCTCGTGGCGGGCGAGCGGCGACTGCGCGCGGCCGCCAAGGCCGGCTGGACGGAGGTGCCCGTGCAAATCGTCGAGGCCGACGACCGCGAGCTGGCCGAGTTGGCGATCGTCGAGAACCTCCAGCGCAAGGACCTCAACCCGCTGGAGAAGGCGGCCTCGTTCCAACGCTATCTCGAACAGTACGGTTGCACGCACGAGGAGCTGGCCTCGCGCC
>JANLFZ010000390.1:5131-5917 GCA_024653385.1 Thermoguttaceae bacterium
GCCTGAAACTCGATCGCTCGACCATCTCGAACTTCATCCGGCTGTTGGAACTGCCCGAGGCGATCCAGGAGGCCGTGCGCCAGGGCAAACTGACCCAGGGCCACGCCCGGGCTCTCTTGCCGCTGGGCGACGAGCGCGAGCAGATCGAGTTTTGCGAGCGGATCCAGCGCGAGGGGCTCAGCGTGCGTCAGACCGAAGCCATGGTCCAAGAGGCCATCGCCGAGGCCGACGCCGAACCGCTGGGCCTGGTGCGCGACGAAGCCCCGATCTCCCGGCCGCGCCGCATGACCAGCGAACATGTGGCCAGCCTCGAGCAAGAGTTCCGGGCTGCGCTCGGCACGAAAGTCAAGATCATCCATTCGGCCCGCGGCCGCGGCAAGCTGACGATCCACTTCGCCAGCCATGAAGAGTTCGAGCGTCTCAGGCAACAAATCTGCCATCCCAGCGAGACGACGCTCAAGAGCCGCGTGGGGTAGAAGTCCGGCAGGTCCCGCTGCCCGATTGCCGGACCGCATGGCACAGGTTAGGATAATGTTCTCCGGCCCGCGGGGGCGTGCTACAAAGCGATGTCCACCATAGGAGGTAATGAACCTATCCTCGAGATTCCGTCTCTTGAAAAGGGTAGGGACGTTTCCCGCAAACAAAGGCGATGGGTATCCCCACGGTTCGGGGCGTAGCGCAGTCTGGCTAGCGCATCTGGTTTGGGACCAGAGGGTCGCCGGTTCAAATCCGGCCGCCCCGACTAACTAAAGCCCGCTGTAGCAAGGAGTTACAGCGGGCTTGCGG
>JANLFZ010000391.1 GCA_024653385.1 Thermoguttaceae bacterium
TCTCTCATGTTTGCCCAACTTATTGTTTTACAGGCCCTTACCGCGGACCCTCCTCGGCTCGCCGCGCGCGGGAAACCGCGGGCGCCTGGTCGAGCGAGAACGGCAAAGCGCGCTCGATGCTCTTGGCGTCGCGGTCGGCCAGGTTGACCAACTGTCCCGTGGTCCGTACACGCTCCCAGCCCTGCATGGCCTTCAGTTGGACGACCGGCCTAGCCTCGAACTTCTCGGTACGCGGGCTGTGTTGCCGTGGCCCCGGCAAGAAGCGGCCGAGCATTTTCCCGCGCCAGGGCCCTCGCAAGTCCGTCGGGCGGTTGGACACTATGGCGAGTCTCACTTGGCCCGCGGATGGGCCCGCTCGTAGATTTCTCGCAGTCCCGCCGTGCTGACGTGGGTGTAGATCTGCGTGGTCACGAGGCTCTTATGGCCGAGCAGTTCTTGCACGCTGCGGATGTCGGCGCCGCGGTCCAACAGATGCGTGGCGAAGCTGTGGCGAAGCGAATGGGGTGTGGTACGGCGGTCCAGCCCCGTCTGCCGGAGGTATTTTTCGAGCATCCGGGCGACGCTTCGGGTGGTCAATCGGCGACCGAAGCGATTGACGAAGACGGGCGAGGCGTCGCCGGCCGGCTCCCTGGAACTGACTTGGCGAACCGACAGCCATCGGCGCAACGCCCGCACCGCATACGAGCCGACCGGCGCAAGCCGTTCCTTGCGTCCCTTGCCGCGCACCCGGAGGATTCCCCCGGCAAGGTCCAGATCGCTTTGGTTGAGCCCCACCAGTTCGCTCACGCGCAGTCCGGCCGAATACATGGTCTCGAGCATCGCGCGGTCCCGAAGCCCCATCGTCGTGTTGGCGGGCGGTGCGTGGAGCAATTGCGACAGGTCTTCGGAGGAAAGAAAGTGCGGAAGATTGCGCGGTTTGCGAGGGTTGCGTAGAGGCTTCGCGGGATTCGTTTCGACCCATCCCTCGCGTTGGCCGAAACGGAAGAAACTGCGTAGCGAGGCGAGTCGCCGGGCGATGGTCGTCGCCGCGTACCCGGCCTCGTGCAACGCAGCCAGGTAGCCCCGAAGTTCGAGTACGGTGATTTCGCCAGGCTTCGGACACGCCCCACCCCGGGCCTCGGTCAAGTAGTCGGTCAGGGCGGTGAGGTCTTCCCGATAGCTCTTGACGGTCAGTTCCGAGGCGTTTCGCTCGACGTTCAAGTATTGGAGGAAACGGCCCACCGCGGTCCGCATGGAGATGTCACAGCCCCTCGTCGCCATCGGTCGGAGCGGGCGTCCTCAGACGGTTGACCAGCGCCTGCTTCTGCCCCTCTTGGCGGATCTTCTGGCTGAGCACCGCGGCATCGTACCAGCTAAAACTCAACTCGGGATTCGAGGCGAACCGCCCCAACACGCGAAGCGTCTCGGCCCGACTGGCATCGTTATACAGAAAAACGTACCGCTCGCGGCCCTTCACCAGGGCCAATACGTTGATATCCTGACTCACGGCGGTCAGTCCTCCTCCCAAGGGTGCGGTCGCAAGGTGCGGGCGGGACAGCGTTCCAGCGATTCGGCGCAAATGCCACCCGCGGCTATCAGAGTTATCGGATGGTTGGCCACCTCCACACGACTCGCGTTTCGCCCGCGCCACCGCGTGCCGACAACATCTCCCAGATGTGCATCCGACAACAGAAACGGATGAAATCGTCGCTCCGTTGGAGGTAGTTCTGCCACCCCCCAAAGCGGGCATCATCCTGAAAGTAGTAGTAACTCGCCAGCGCCTCGGTAAACTTGCTGTCGTTGCCGTTATAGGCTTGCGTGTGCCGCATGACGGGACCCGGTTGGGGCCAACATGGTTCGGGCCTTGCCTTGGGGGGCGGCGGAATGAAGCCTCGCGGATCCGGCCATTGTGGGGGAAGGCCAGCCCCGGTCACCGGACCAGTTGCCCCGCCGTTGGGAGTAGGCTCGGCGCTGGTAGGTTGGCAATTCGGCGTCTGAGTATCCAACTGGGCCTTGGCCAGCGCCATCTCGGCCTCGAACACCAGCGGGCCCGGGATGTGTTCCTCTTCAGGAGTACCCCACGGCAGCCCATATCCAGGGGGTATAGGATGGAATCCCTCGTTCGTGGCGTACCACTCGACCTGCAAGGAACATCGCGGGGGGTAGTACGGGGTGTAGTCGGTGACTGCTCCGATCACCACGGCATCGACGCCCAGCTCCTTTCCCAGCTTTCGGGCATCCTCGGGGCCAGTCATCTTGAGATTCAAATCTTTCATGGCTTGCTCGACGGTCCCGACTGGAACTACCTCGAAGCCGGGCACTTGCTGCAATTCGTTGGCGTAAGCGAGAGAGAAGCGTCGCCCATCGAGCGTCGGTTCAGTGCTTAGGTTGAAGAAGGGCGCGACGGCGACCTTCGAGAGTTGCGGGAACGGATTGTGCAAGGTGGGTTGATGGGCGATCTCGGGCAGTAGCGCACAGCCCGTGCAAAGAAGGGCTCCCAGCAGGGGTAAAGTTCGCCAAATCATGCCCTTGGCCAAGTCACCCAGGCTTTCCCCCCTTCCAACCCAAACTACAAGACCACACCTCGCCCGATCTCGGGCGGATGGCGAGCCGATTATCGGCAAAGTCAACCCAGTTACTCCACTCAAAAATGCCCACCAGCCAGTGTTCCTTTTCCTTGACCATTCCGGTTCGTGGATTGCGAGGCCGCTGGGGGTATAATCATCTCTGCAAACGAGAGGCCAAAATCCCGTGATGCCACCCAGAAATCCCACTCGGCCGGTACGTGTCGGCAGCACAACGATTGGAGGGGGGCACCCGATCGTCATTCAGTCGATGTGCGCCACGAAGACCACGGAGGTCCTTGCCACGGCGGCGCAGGCCACGGCATTGGCCGAGGCCGGGGCCGGCATCGTCCGGATTGCCGTCGATAGCCGGCGTGATTGCGAGGCCCTCGCCGCGATTCGCGGCTTGACCGGGGCCAACCTCTCGGTCGACTTGCAGGAGAGCTATCGTCTTGCGGCCGAGGTCGCGCCGCATGTCGATAAGATCCGCTACAACCCCGGTCACCTGTTTCACCACGAGCCCGAGCGGCCGTGGCAAGACAAGGTGCGTTTTCTAGTCGATGTGGCGGCGCGTCACGGCTGTGCCCTTCGCGTGGGCGTCAATTGCGGTTCGGTCGATCCGGCCATGCGGCAGAAGTTCTCGGCCGGCGACTCGATCGGTCCCATGCTTCACAGTGCCCTGGAGCATTGCGAGTTGCTCGATTCGCTCGGGTTTGTGCGGTATTGCGTGTCGCTGAAAGACTCGGACCCCAGGAAGGTCGTCGAGGTCAACCGCCGGTTCGCTCGGGAGCGGCCCGACGTGCCGTTGCACCTTGGCGTCACCGAAGCCGGCCTCCCGCCGGAGGGGATCATGAAGACGCGATTGGCCTTCGAGCCGCTCTTGCGGGAGGGGATCGGCGACACGCTTCGTGTGTCCCTCACGGTACCCAACGCGCGCAAACGCGAGGAGGTCGAGGCCGCGCGCCGGATTCTCGACGACTTGGCCGCGGGTCGGGTCGGCAGCTCCCCAGGCATGGAACGCCCAGGGCTCGATATTGTTAGTTGCCCGAGCTGCTCGCGCGTCGAGAACGAGGCGTTTGTCGAGTTGGCCGAGAAGATTCGGGATCTGACCCGCTATGCAGCCGAGTATCCGATCACCATCGCGGTGATGGGTTGCCGGGTGAACGGCCCCGGAGAAACCGATGACGCGGACCTCGGCGTATGGTGCGGCCCGAACTTCGTGAACCTGAAGCGTGGCAAGACCCACCTGGGGAGCTTTCGCTACGACGAGGTCCTTTCGCGGCTGAAGACAGAACTCGACGCGATCGTCGCCGAGAAGCGGGCGCGATGACGGGGGGGTGGGACGAAAGCGGCGATTTCTTGCGATGGGCAGGGCCTTCTGTTAAGATCGGCGCGGAGGGCGACGGATGGCGGATGGCACCCTGGTGGGCATCGACTTGGGAACCACGATGTCGGCGATCGCGCGCTTGGACCGCGACGGCACGCCCGAGACGATCGCCAACGAGGCCAACGACCCGCTGACGCCCAGCGTGATCTACCTCGAAGGCAACAGGGCCGTGGTCGGCAAGGTGGCGCGCGACGCGGCGGCCGACGCCCCGGACCAGGTCGCCATGTTCGTCAAGCGAGACATGGGCAGTCCGGCCTATTCGCGCCGCGTCGATGGCCGCGTGCTCCGTCCCGAGACCCTCTCGGCCATCCTGCTGCGCAAGATGCGGATGGATGCCGAGCGGCGGATCGGCGGACCGATTTCGCGGGCGGTGATCACCGTGCCGGCCTTCTTCGACGACGTGCGGCGCAACGCCACCCAGGACGCGGGCCGGATCGCCGGGCTCGAGGTGTACGACCTGCTCAACGAGCCGACCGCGGCCGCCTTGGCCTACGCGATGCAGGCCCAACGGCGCGCGGGCCACCGCACCGCCCTGTTGGACGTTCCCGGCGGCTCGATGACCGCCCTGGTGTTCGACCTAGGCGGCGGGACCCTCGACGTGACCGTCGTCCGCCTCCGATCGAAGCACTTCGAGACGATCGCCACCGAGGGCGAGGTGCAACTGGGCGGCAAGGACTGGGACGAGAAGATCGTCGAGCACGCCGCGCGCGAGTTCGAACGCCGGTTCGGCAGCGACCCGGCCGAAGACCCCAGCCGTCGCGCCAGGCTCATGGTGCAGGCCGAAAAGGCGAAGATCTTCCTCTCGGCCATGCCGAGCGCCCGCATGGAAGTCGTTCACGCGGGCCGTTCGCTCGAACTGACGATCACGCGCAAGGAATTCGAGGCCATGACCGCCGGTCTGGTGGAGCGGGCGCGCGTCGCCACCGAACTCGTGGTCCGCAAGGAAGCCAAACTCGCCTGGGACCAGATCGACACGGTGCTCATGGTGGGCGGCTCGACGCGCATGCCGATGATCAAGGACATGCTGCGCAAGCTCTGCGGCAAGGAGCCCAGCGACCAGCTCGATCCCGACCAGGTCGTGGCCCACGGGGCCGCCATTCACGCCTCGATCCTGGCGGCCAAGGCCGGCGAGGGCACGCTCCCCTTGGAGGAGTCCATCCGGAGCGACTTCCAGTCGGCCGCCGTGATCAATGTCAACAGCCACAACTTGGGGATCGAGGCCAACCGGCCGGGCCGGGGCACCGTCAATTCGGTGCTCATCCCCAAGAACACCCAGATCCCCTTCGCCCAGAGCCGGGTCTTCTACCTGCCGGCGCCCGGGATGACCAAGGTCCAAGTGCGGGTGCTCGAGGGCGACGCCGAAGAGGCCGCCTACTGCACCTGCATCGGCGACTGCTGGATCACGGGCCTGCCCCCGGATCTGCCGAAAAAAGCCCCGGTGCAGGTCCGCCTGGCGTACGGGGCCGACGGCCGGGTCGGCGTGATGGCCCTCGACATGACCCACGGCACGTTCGCCAGGACCGAAATCCAACGCGCCAGCAAGCTCAGCGACGAGGAAGTTCGCCGCGAGGCCGAGTTCGTCGCCAGCCTGGAGATCCACTAGCCCATGCCGTTTATCGTCCAGTGCCCCTACGCCGACTGCCGGAAGTTCATGCTTCTGGAGGATCGGGTTCGCGGATCGTCGGTGAAATGCCTCGTCTGCGACCGGCGGATCGACATCGAACCATCGGCGTCGGACGAAAAACTCAGAACGTCGGGGCCGGCGCCGACGGCCGGCTCGGGCGAGGCGGGGCTGCCCATCCAGGCCGCCGACCGGCACCAGATCGCCCACTGCCCGAACTGCGCAAGCCCGCTGCGCCTGCCTCCCGGCCACCGCGGCTGGGTCCAATGTCCCCGCTGCGAGCACACGTTCGCGGTGCCGGGTTAGGGCCTGTAAAACAATAAGTTGGGCAAACATGAGAGAGCAAGGAAGCGC
>JANLFZ010000392.1:0-2241 GCA_024653385.1 Thermoguttaceae bacterium
GGCGACGCGATTGTTTATGGAACCCAAGGGCGCTTCGCTTCCTTGGGTTCCATAAAGATTGCCCAACTTATAGTTTTACAGGCCCTAACGCGCGGCCTCGCCCAGCGCATCGAGCGGCAACGGGGCCTGGGGATCGAAGAGATCGTCGCGCTGGGTTTGCGAAAGCCGGATCACCATTAGCTTCTGTTCGAGTTTTCCAGAGAGGTTCTGGGTGAAGAAGTAGTGGCCCAGGCTCCCCGGCTTTTGCGGGAGCGAGGTGACGAGGATCAGGTGCCCGGGCGAGAGCGTGGCCTGGAGGGCCAACTCGTCGAACACGCGCTTGGGCCGGCCGGGCTCCAGCCGGATGCCGCCGGGCATGGGCACGCGTTGCAGCCGGCTCTCGCCATAGTGGACCTCGGGGATCAGATCGAGCCGCACCCGGCCGTCCGGCCCGGGCTGAGCCTTCAGCGCGATGACCCCCTGGGCGTTCTGGTACTCCTGGCCGCATAGCCCCCGCGGTTCGCAGGTAAGCACCGGCAATCGCTCGTACACGCCGGACGCTTGAATTTCGGTTCGACGGCCTGCCCGCACCTGCGAGTGCCGGCGCACCACGCGCGGCTCCGCGTTCAGGTCGTCGCCTTTCATCTCCTGGGCCGTGCCCGGCGGCGCCGACTTGTCGTTTAGTTCGAGAAGCCGGGAGAGTGCCACGGGCATGGGACCGGCCACCAGCCCGGCGCGAAAGCCATTCTTGGCCAGCCGTTGTCGCACTTCGGGCGGGAAGTGCTGTTCGTCGACCTCGGTCCAGAGGTCGCCATTGACTTCCGCGTCGCCCACGGGAAAGCGGACGAAGAAGATGTCGAGCACCACGCTGTCGGGCGACATCTGGACGGGTTTGAGCGGCGACTTGCCGGGGCGGCGTTCGATCGTGTGGCAACCCGCCAGCACCACTATTCCCGCCCCAACCGCGAGAAACACCCGCAGGACCGAGGATCGCATTGCGTCGGCAACGCAACGATTGGCTGGCATACGATCGGCGTTCCTTGCCGCAACCCAACCCGGTGTCCCGAGCCGCTCCAGCGCGCAGTCCCCATCCATGAGGCCTTCCGCGAAGAGGGACGAGGAGGTTAACCGGAGGCCCCTGGCGAGTCAAGGGAAGATGGCCAAACGCCCATGAATGTTTAGCCCGCCAGAGGGGGCCGGCCCCCGCGCAGGTGGCATTTCGCGACTTGCCACCGGGCAAATCGCAAGGGAGAATTGGGTGACCATTTCGCCCCCATCCCGAAGGATTTGCCCCATGCGACGTTCCCTGGTCCTGATCGGTCCCGTGATCCTGACTGCCCTGGTCTTGGCGGCCTCGCTTCGCGCCGCGGAACCCAAGCCAACCGAGGACAAGACGGCCAAGCCGGCGGCCAAGACCGAGGCCAAGCCCGAACCGAAACCCGAAAAACCTGTTGTCGCCGAACCGGCCGCGCCCTACCTGGTCAAACGGGAGCCGCTCCAGATCGACGTGACGCTGCGCGGGGTCTTCGAGGCCCAGACCATGGCCGAGCTGTCGGTTCGGCCCGAAGTCTGGCAAACCCTCGAGGTCCAGCGTGCGGTCGAACACGGCGCGGTCGTCAAGAAGGGAGACGTGCTGATCCAGTTCGACCTCAAGAAGATCGACGAAGAGATCGCCGACCTGCGTCTGAAGCAGGCGATCGGCGAATTGGCGTTCAAGCAGGCCGAGGAGAACCTCAAGGCGCTGGAGGCTTCGACCCCCTTGGACCTGAAAATCGCCGAGCGGTCGCACACGATCGCCCACGAGGACCGCGAGAAGTTCGTCAACTCCGATCGCCCGATGGCCGAGAAAACCGCGAAGCACATGCTCCAGACGGCCATGGACAATCTGGAGTACGAGCGTGAGGAGTTGCGTCAACTGGAGAAGATGTACAAGGCCGACGACCTGACCGAAGAGACCGAGGAGATCGTTCTGAAGCGTCAGCGCAACGCGGTCAAGGCGGCAGAGTTCCGGTTGGAGGTGGCCAAAGTCAACTGCGAGGAGACCCTCAAGCTCGATCTCCCGCGGCGGGCCGAGAGCGTCGAGCAAGCCACTGCCCGCGCCGATCTGACCTGGGCCAAGTCAAAGGTCCTCTTACCCTTGGCCCTCAGCCAGGCCCGGCGCGACATGGAACGCCTGAAAATGGAACGCAGCAAGGAGGCCGAGAAACTGAAGCGCCTCGAGGCCGACCGCGAGGCCCTGACGGTCAAGGCCCCGATCGACGG
>JANLFZ010000392.1:2251-5900 GCA_024653385.1 Thermoguttaceae bacterium
GCGTGGGAAATGGTCGGGTGCCGACGCGGTTTCGGAGAGTCTCCGGCGCGGCGGCACGGTGACGAAGAACACCGTGTTGCTGACCGTCGTCCAACCGCGACCCTTGTTCTTCCGCGGCAGTGTGCCCGAAAGCGATCTTTCCAAGTTGAGCAAGGGGCTTGCCGGCACGGTCGAGCCCGTGGCTTTCCCCGACGTCCGCCTGCCGGTGACGGTCGAGCGGGTCGACGCGATCCCTTCGGCCGCCGACAGCTATGAGGTGCGGCTGTCGGTCAAGCTGAACGAGAAGGCCCCGGCGATCGTCGCTGGGATGAGCGGCACGGTCAAACTCGTGTCGTACCGCCAAGAGAAGGCGATCGTGGTGCCTGCCAAGGCGGTTTTCTTCGAGCCCGACGAACAAGGGCGCTTCGTGTACCTCGTCGGCAAGAATGGCAAGGCGAAGAAGCAGGCGGTCACGGTGGGACGCAAGGCCGACGACCGGCTGGAGATCCTTAGCGGGCTCGGCGAGGGCGATCGGATCCTCCTGGAGAAACCCAAGGAGGAAGACATCGAGAAGAAAGACATCAAGAAGAAACAAGACGTCAAGCAAGACGTTCCCAAGCCCGCCAAGGAGCGGAAACGAAAGAAGCAGGCCGGCGGGGCAAAGTGACGCACCGCGGCCGCGAAGGGGACGGTTCCCTTCCGGCGTGAAGGGGACAGGCGCGTGAACGGTTACCCAAGGAAGCACCAACGACGGGAGACGGAGGGTGAGGCCGCGCGACGACAGCCGCCCGGCGTCCTTCGGGTTCCCGCTTTCCAACCAGGTTCGAACTCATGATCTTCCGGCTTGTTGCGATGTCGGCGGTGGCCTGGAGCCTTGCGGTGGGGCTTCCTTCGGTGGGCATTGCCGACGGGGGGACGGCGCCGGCCGTTCCCGACCGCAAGACCGATTGGGTCGCCTCGGTGCCGCATCCCAAGCCGGTTCCCCCGCCCAAGCCCGAGGAGATCCAGAAGGCCCTGCGCCGCGGCGTGGACTTTCTTCTTTCGGACCAGAACAAGGACGGCTCCTGGGGCTCGGCGCACAACACGAAGGGGCTGAACATTTACGCGCCCGTGCCGGGCGCGCATCAGGCCTTTCGCGCGGCGGTGACCTCGCTGTGCATCGCCGCGTTGATCGAGTCGGGCATCGACACGCCCGAGGTCCGCCGGGCCCTCGACCGAGGCGAGACGTGGCTTCTGGCCAACTTGCCGAACGTCCGCCGCGCCACCCCCGACGCGATCTACAACAACTGGGCCCACTGCTACTCGATCCAGGCCCTGGTGCGCATGCACCGCCGCCACGCCGGCGACGTGAAGCGCCAGGAGGCGATCCGCGCCCAGGTGCGCCAGCAGATCGACATGCTGCGGCGTTACGAGTGCGTCGATGGCGGCTGGTGCTACTACGACTTCAACGCGCACACCCAGCGCCCCAGCGGCTCGACGATCAGTTTCGTCACGGGGGCGGTGCTGGTGGCCCTCGACGAGGCGCGGGCCTTGGAAGTGGAGATCCCGCAGAAGCTCATCGACCGGGCCCTCGAGTCGATGCGCCGCCAGCGCAAGCCCGACTTCAGCTATGCCTATGGCGAATACCTCAAGTACCGGCCCATGCACCCGGTGAACCGTCCCGGCGGCGGGCTGGGGCGGTCGCAGTGCTGCAACCTGGCGATGCGGCGCTGGGGCGACCGGAGCGTCACCGACGAGGTGCTGGGCGCTTGGCTCGATCGGCTCTTCGCCCGGAACCTCTGGCTCGACATCGGGCGCAAACGGCCGATTCCGCACGAGTCGTGGTTCATGGTGGCGGGGTATTTCTTCTACTTCGGACACTACTACGCGGCCCGGTGCATCGAGGAGTTGCCGACCGCCGAGCGCCCCCGCTATCAGGCCCATCTGGCCCAGGTGCTCTTGGCGCTCCAGGAGAAAGACGGCTCGTGGTGGGACTACCCGCTGTACGACTACCACCAGCCTTACGGCACGGCCTTCGCCATCATGTCGCTCGTGCGCTGCCGGTAGCATGCCCGAGGGGGACAGTCCCCGGGATCTTGTCTTGCAGGGCGCAAGATCAGGCGGCCCCGACGGCAGGCGCGAAGTCGACCTCGGCGCCTGCCGGGATCCTGCCGGAGCCGCCGGGGACCCGGATCAACGCGTTGGCCGTCGCCAGGGAGGTGATGTCGCCTGAATTGAGCCAGCGCAGCGGGGTTAGCGACGCGGTCCGTCCCAGCCGCCGGCACCGGGCGGGCCAGAAGGTCTCGCGGGCGTTGGCATCGCCCGCCAGCGCCGCGTCAAGCACGCCTCGCTCGAACAACGGCTCGGCCGGGCGTCCGGTCAGCGCGTCCAACGCGGCCCGCACGAAGAGATTCAGGCAGACGAAGTGCGCCAGCGGATTGCCCGGCAGCCCCATCGCGACGGCCTCGCCGCGTGCCGCGACGATCAGCGGCTTGCCCGGGCGCGTGCTCGTCTTGCTCACGAGGATCGCATAGCCCAGCTCCTCGAGCAGCCGGCGTGTGAAGTCGTGGTCGCCCACGCTCGCCCCGCCGGAAATCAGGAGCAAATCGGCATGATCGGCGGCAGGCCGAATCGCGTCGCGCACGGCGGATTCGTCCTCGGGCAGGCGGCGTTGCTCCACCGGAATGCCCCACAAACCGAGAAATGCCCGCACCAGCGCCGAATTGCAGTCCCGAATGCGGCCTTCGCTCGGCGTCTGGTCCGGCGGCACGAGTTCGTTGCCGGTGGTCGCGTGGACGACGCGCGGCAACCGGGTAACGAGCGGCTGGGTGTGCCCGGCGCTGGCCAACAGCGCCAGCGTGCCGGGCTGAAGCACCGCGCCGGCTTCGACCAGCACTTGTCCTTGGCGCGCATCGGCGCCGCGAAAGCGGATATTGCGTTCGGTTTCTCGGCGCACGAGGCGGATCGCCGAGCCCTCCAGCACGACGTCCTCCTTCATGGCCACCTGCAAGCCCTCGCACGGAATGGCACCGCCGGTGGCGATACGGACGGTCTGGCCGGGCCGCAGCGAACGGGGTTTCCAGTCGCCGGCGCGGATCTCGTCGACCACCTCGAACCGCGTGCCCGGGTCATCGAGGCGAATGGCATATCCATCGACGGCAGAGCGATCGAAGGCGGGATGATCCTCCAAGGCGCGCACGGGTTCGCGCAAGACGCGGCCCAAGGCCGACTCCAACGGTACCCGCTCCGAGGGAAGCCTGCGGCAGCCCTGCCGCACCAGCGTCACGACTTCTTGGGCTTGCATTGCCGAGGGACTCCCAACGCCTCAATGTCGACCGGTACCGACAGGTGCCGGCATGAAAAAAGCGTCGCGACGCCCTCGGCCGATCCACAGAACATGTGCTGGCCAGTTTGACCGATTCGGGGGGGCCTGGCAAGCGGCCAAGCCGTCAGGGCGGCCTCAAGCGCGACCATCGCTCGCTTGACGATCCGACGTGGCAGGTGCCATAATCAGAACAGCATACAGCGCGTTACGGCGCTGCGGCGCGAGCCACGTGGTTCGTGCCGGAACGATCTTATGGTACCGTTTTCCTTGGGAGGGAGGTCAGTGCCATGCGCCATCGAAACGCCGGATTTACCCTGGTGGAACTGCTGATCGCCCTGGTTGTGGTGGGTATCCTGGCCGGTGCCC
>JANLFZ010000393.1:0-2473 GCA_024653385.1 Thermoguttaceae bacterium
TCCGGGCCGGAACGTACGCCTTCTTACGCGGCCTACCCCTTCCGGGTGGGCATGCCCGGAATTGAAGCATGGCGAGGGCTTCGGCTTTTCTATCGCGCGTGCCCTATAGTATAGTGGATTAGAGCTAGCGCGCCGCGTATCGCGGTCTCGTCTGTTGGGAACGGCCTGTTCATGGAACCTCCGTCGGCATTGCCGCTCGTCGAGCCGATCGTGCCGCCACCCGTGGCCGTGGGACCGCCGCCGTCGCGCCCGATGCCCGGGCCGTCCGCAGCGCCGGCCGGCGGACCGGCTCTTGCTGAGGAGCGTCCCCTGACTTGGCGCGAGTGGTTTCGCGAGGACCTCTACTGGTACTTGACCAGCGCGGTGGTCCACGCGATCGGGTTCGTGATCTTCGCGATTCTCGCGCCGCTGTTGCCCGAGACGTGGACGGCGGCGACATCGTGGTTCGGCGAGGCCCCGTCGTTCGAGGCGGTGGAGATGCCGTCGTCGCCCGGGGAGGAGGTCCAACGCTACGAGCTGGGCGAGGCTCCGCTGGATCCGACCGAATTGAACACGGCGACGCTGTTGATGAAGCAGCCTCCTTCGCAGACCGCGAAGTTCTACGACGATTCCGACGAGTTCGAAGAAGCCGGGGGCGGCCGGCCGATCGAGCTGACGGGGCCTCCCCTGGGCGGGCTGGGCGGGTTCACCGTGGTTCACGGCCCGGGTATCGGCGGACTCGGTGGCGTGGGCGTCGGCAAAGGCACCAGCCAGAACCCCGGCGCCGGCGGCGACGGTTTCGGTTTCGGCCGCGGGCGAGGGCACCGCGCGGGCCTGGCCGGGGGTGGCGGAACCAAGCCCTCGGAACGCGCCGTGGCCGCCGCCCTCTACTGGCTCCAACGCCACCAGGCCCCGGCAGGCAACTGGAGCCTTCAGTTCGGCAAGCAGTGCGCCAGCTCCTATGGGTGCAGCGGCGAAGGAAGCGTCCAGGCCGACGCCGCCGCCACCGCCATGGCCCTCTTGCCTTTCCTGGCCGCCGGTCAAACGCACAAGGAAAAAGGCCCCTTCCAGAAAACGATCAACCGAGGGATCGCCTGGCTCATCAAGCACCAGAAGGACGACGGCGATCTCTCGTGCGGGGCGCTCCAGCCGATGTACTCCCACGGACTGGCCGCGATCGCCCTATGCGAGGCCTACGGCATGACCCGCGACGAGTACGTCGGCCGCGCGGCTGCCAAGTCGCTGCGGTTCATCGAGATGGCCCAGAACCAGAGCACTGGCGGGTGGCGCTACACGCCCGGCTCGGAAGGCGATACCTCGGTCGTCGGCTGGCAAGTGATGGCGCTTAAAAGCGGCCAAATGGCCGGGCTCGGGGTGAACACCTTCTGCTTCGAGCAGGTGCAGAAGTGGCTCCGGTCCGTGGCCAAGGGGCACTACGGCGGACTGTCGAGCTATCAGCCCCACAAGGACGCCACTCCGGCCATGACCGCCGTGGGCCTCTTGTGCCGCCAGTACCTCGGCGAGCCTCCCGATTCGCAGAAGGTGCTCGAGGCGAAACAGTACCTCTTGGGCTACTTGCCTTCGGCCGACGCCGACCGCGACACCTACTACTGGTACTACGCCACGATGGCGATGCACAACTTCATGGACAAGGATTGGGACACCTGGAACCGGCAGATGCGGCGGGTGCTGATTACGACCCAGTGCAAGCAAGGCTGCGCGGAAGGAAGCTGGGACCCCGATCGTCCCACCCAAGACAAGTGGGGTGCCTCGGGCGGCCGGCTGATGACCACGTGCCTCTCGACGCTCACGTTGGAGGTCTACTACCGCTACTTGCCGTTGTTCCGCGCTTCGGAGGCCTCGCCCACGCCTCCGGCCAACAAGACGCTGGCCAATGGAAGGTGAGTCCCCCGCTCACCCCGGTCGCGAGGGCTTGTTGATTCCCTCGTAACCGTTCACGTTCCCCCCTTGCCCGCGCACAACGGCACGCCGGAATCCTGCTATACTGGCGGCATTGCGCGCTCGGCGCGCCCTTCGTGCCGCTTCGCTGGTCCTGGAGATTGCCTCGATGCCTGTCGTTGTACGCGTTCGCCTTGACATGCGTCTTGTAGTTCTCGTCGCGCCCTTGCTGGTCGGGTTGCTGCTGGGTACGGCCAGGGCCGCGGAACCGCCGGTGCGCAACGTGATCGTGCTGGTGGTCGACGGCTGCTCCAGCGAGCAGTACACCTTGGCCCGGTGGTTTCGCGGCGCGGCGTTGGCCTTGGACTCGATCCACGTCGGGGCCGTCAAGACGTGGATCGCCGACTCGGTGATCGCCGATTCGGCGCCGGCGGCCACGGCCTATGCCACGGGCTGCCGGACCAGCGACGATCTGATCGGGGTCGGTCCGCACGGCAAGACGCTTTCGGTCTTCCCCCGGCCGCCCGCGGAGCTTGTCTACCGACCGCTGGCCTCGGTGCTCGAAGGGGCCCGGCTTTCGGGCAAGGCGACGGGG
>JANLFZ010000393.1:2483-3008 GCA_024653385.1 Thermoguttaceae bacterium
GCATCACGCACGCCACCCCCGCCGCGTATCTCGCCCACGTCCCGCGGCGCACACTCGACGACGACATTATGGAGCAGGCCGTCTATCAGAACGTCGATGTCGCCTTTGGCGGCGGGCGGCAATACCTCTTGCCGGCCAACGCCGGCGGCAAGCGGGCCGATGGCGAAAACCTGCTCGACGTGCTGAAGACCCGGGGATACCAGATCGTCCAGACGCGCGATGAGATGCGGCGGGTGACCTCGGGCAAGGTGTTCGGTCCGTTCGCCATGCTCCACATGGCCCCCGAAATCGACCGCCCCCATCTGGCCCCCCACGAACCGACCCTCGAAGAGATGACCCGCAAGGCCATCGACCTGTTGGCCCAGGATCCTGAGGGGTTCTTCCTGATGGTCGAGGCCAGCCAAGTCGATTGGGCCTGCCACGCGAACGATCCGGCCCATCTGCTGAGCGACCTGCTGATGTTCGACCGCGCCGTGGCCGCGGCCTTGGAGTTCGCGCGCAAGGACGGCCGGACCCTGGTGCTGG
>JANLFZ010000393.1:3018-5872 GCA_024653385.1 Thermoguttaceae bacterium
CTCCGCTGCGCAAGATGAACCGCTCGTCCCGGGCCCTCTGGGCGATGGTCGAGCACGACAAGACGCCCGAGCGGATCTGCCGCGTGGTCCGGCAACACTGGGGCATCGAGATCGGCGACGACGAGGCCCGGCAGATCCTGGCCGTCGCCGCACGCGACAAGGACAATCCGCACAATGCCTTCGGCGAAGTGCTGTGCCCCAAGCACACGGTGCTCGGGTGGACGACCCACGGGCACTGCGGGGGAGACGTCCCCTTGTTCGCGTACGGTCCCGGCAAGCCTGCCGGCCTGTACGACGCTCCCCAAATCGGTGCCGAGACGGCGAAAGCCCTGGGGCTCGATCTGGCCCAACTCAACCAGCGGCTGTTTGTCGAGGCCGCGCAAGCGATTCCGGGCGGCAAGGTGACGATCGACCGCTCCGACAAGGCGAACCCGGTCGTGGTCCTCGAGTATCAGGGTCGCCGCGCCCGGCTGCCGGTCAACAAGAACCTCCTTCAAATCGAGGGGAACGAGACGGCCTTGGAAGGTGTTGTCGTCTATGCCCCCAACACCGGCCGGGTCTACCTGCCGGCCCAAGCGATTCGACGGCTCGTCGGGCGATGAAGCCCGTAAGCCGAACGGCAGCCGGTTGAACCCGATGCCCCGCGTGGTTATAGTGGAAGTATCGCCCCCGGCAGGAAGGGGCGGCTTTTCAAGGCGAGGCCCTCGCGACAGATCCTCCTCACGCTCCGCGTGAGGGCCGGGTAGGTGTTCGGTTTCCTCTTGCGGATGCGGAAGGGGGGTACAGGGCCTTGGAAGAAGGACGGAACCGCGTGCGCATTCTGCTGACCAACGACGATGGCATTTACGCCCCCGGCCTGATCGCCATGGAACGCGAGCTGCGCCGGTTGGGCGAGGTGGACGTGGTCGCTCCGGCGACCGAACAGAGCGGCGTGGGCCACGCGATCACCTACCTGACTCCCCTGGTCGTCAAGGAAGTCTACGTCGATGGCGACCAGCGGTGGGGGTGGATGGTCGAGGGAAGCCCGGCCGACTGCGTGCGCATCGCCATTGCCGAGTTGTGTCCCCAGCGGCCGGACCTGGTGGTCAGCGGGATCAACGGCGGGCTGAACGTGGGCATCAACGTGTTGTACTCCGGCACGGTGGCCGCGGCGATCGAGGGGGCCTTTTATGGCATCACCAGCGTTGCCGTGTCGCTGGAGTTCGACGAACACGCCCGGTTCGACAAGGCCGCCCGGTTGGCGAGGCGCGTGATCGAGCAAGTGCTCGGCCAGAAACGGCCGGGACCGCAACTGTACAACCTGAACATCCCGACGGTAGCGACCTCCGGCGCCGCCGAGGTGCGGATCGTGCCGATGGACACCGTCCATTACGGCGAACGCTTCGAGAAGCGATTCGATCCGTGGGGCCGGGCCTACTATTGGGCCACCGGCTTGCCGGCGCCTCCGTTGGGCCAGCGGGAGACCGACTTGACGGCCATCCGTCAGGGCTTCGTCACCCTGACTCCGCTGGATTACAACATGACCAAACATGCGGCCTTGGAGGAGATGCAATCCTGGCGGGTTCGTCTGGACCATGCGGACGAAACCACGGATGCCGAGGAAGGACCCGCGATGCGCCGGCCGATGGTGCGCATCGCCCGGGAAAAACAACCGGCCGCCGATTAGCGGGATCCCGAGGGTCTGCGCGGTTGCCCTTGGCTCGTGCAAGCCCTTACCAGGAGAGAATCAGGAGGGTTGCCATGCGATGGGCATTGTTCGTGTCGTTGGCAGCGTGGGTTGTCTGCGGTGGATGCGGCAAGTATGAGCCGGCGCCGATGGCGCCGAAGACGCCCCCACAACCTGCCGCGGCCCAGGCGCCGGCGCCCAAGCCCCAGCAGCCGGTCGCCCCGCAATCGGGGATGACGGCCGGCATGCAAGGGATCGGCACCGCGATCGGCATGGCGCCGATCGAGACGGCGGTCAGCGGCCCGATGGGGGTCGCCCCGGCTTCGCCGTCGTCGCCTCCGCCTTCCGCGCCGCCACCGGCGGTCAAGGCCGATGCCGGCGTGGGAGCGAAAGGCCGGGGGTATGGTCCGGGCATCATCACGACACCGGTGGCCACGTACTTCCGCGCCAAGGAGCAGATTGCCTTCCGAATTCAGATCCCCGACGCCATGCGGCTTTACAAGGCGACCAACGGCAGCGCGCCGAAGACCCACGAAGAGTTCATGGAGAAGATCATCAAAGAAAACCGGATCGCGCTGCCGGAACTCCCGCCGGGCCATCGCTACCGATACTATCCCGAACAAGAGGAATTGATGGTCGAACAACCGGCCCCGTAAGGGTTGCCGGATGGTTCTTGCGACCCCGCATTACCAGTTACTAGATCACTGTTAGGAATCCCGGGACGGAGCGCAGACCCCGAAAGCGACCGCACGCAACCCTGAGCACTCTTCCATGACGCGGCATCTTGCGCTGGCGGCCTTCGCGGCCCTCGCCTTGTCGTCCTTCGCCGCGGCCGACGGCAGTTGGATTTTCCGCCCTTCGTACTACACCCACGACCCGGGCACCGGCGAGCGAGTCCATCAGTTCACGCCGGAAAAGGCCCCCTACGCCCGCGTCGATCCCACGTACCAGCAAAGCTCGTACCGGCACATTCGCGGGGGACTTCAGGTCGACGGCAGCTACGATTTCCAGCACATTGTCGAGACGTGGGGGCGCGGCGAAGAGATCCGGCCTTATGGCGAGTGGCTCTACCCGTACCGGGAAGGCGCCACGCCGTTTGGCCCCTGGGGCAATCCGCGCGGCCCGTGGAGCCTGCCGTTCAGTCCTTGGTTCAACCCGTACGGGTTCGGTCTGCCCATGCCGTTTGTG
>JANLFZ010000394.1 GCA_024653385.1 Thermoguttaceae bacterium
GCATCTGGTGGGCGATCGCGATCAGGCCGAGGACCTGGCCCAGGAGGTGTTCCTGCGCGTCTATCGGGCGCGCAAGACGTATCATCCCGGGGCGAAGTTCGCCACGTGGCTTTTCACGATCGTCAACAACGTCGCCTCGAACGCGCTGCGCGCGCAGCGCCGGCGGCGCGAGGTGAGCCTTCGGGTCGGCGAGAGCGAATCGTCGGGCGCGGCGTCGCTGGATCGCCTGGTGCTGGCGCCCAGCGGCCAGATGCCCGCCCGGCAAATCGACAAGGCCGAGATGCGGGAGATCATCCGGCTGGCGGTGTCCTCGCTGAACGAGCGGCAGCGCCTGGCGGTCCTGTTGTGCAAGTTCGAGGAGATGAGCTACTCCGACATCGCCGAGACGATGCAAATGTCTCCGCAGGCCATCAAGTCGCTGTTGTCTCGGGCGCGGGTGAACCTCCGCGAGGTCCTGGAGCCGTACTTGGAGCATGGCCAATGGCCCGCTCCGCCGGATCGCCCGGGCCGTCCGGCCTGCCCGGACAGCGAGGAAGGAAAGGGAGACTGACGGAGGTCGCGCCATGCCGAACGACGCGCCGCAGCCGGAATCTGAGAGTGCCCCCACCCCCCTGGAAGAATCGCTGGTGGCCTACCTCGACGGCGAATTGGGGTCGGAGGAGTCGCGGCGCATCGAGGAGTTGCTCTCGGCCGATCCCCGTGCGCGCAGCACGCTGGAACGCCTGGAACGCACGTGGCGACTTCTGGATTCGTTGGGTCGCTCCGAGGTGGACGATCAGTTCACGCAGACGACGCTCGAGCTGGTGACCGTGGCCGCCGAGGACGACGTGCGGCGGTGGCGGCGCGAGGGTCCGCGGTGGCGCATGCGGCGGTGGCTGATCGGCGCCCTGGGCGTGCTGGCGGCAAGCGTGGTGGGCTTCGTCTCGGTCGCCGCGCTGCGACCCGACCCGAACCGTCAGCTCCTCGAGAACCTCCCGGTCATCGAAGACCTCGACGAATACCGCCAGATCGACGAGGTCGAGTTCCTTCGTCTGTTGCACCAGGAGGGATTATTCGGCAAGGAGGTGGGCGATGAATCGTGACGGGCGCGCGATTCGCCTTGCCGCGGGCATCGCGGTCGGTGCGATGGCGCTGGCCGGGATATGCCTGTGGTGGTTCGTTTCCGCCGCCCGCGCCGAGGACCCGCTGGCCGACCGCCGCGCGCGCGTCGAATCGCTCAGCGCGGCCGCCAAGGAGGACCTTCTGGAGCACTACCGGCGCTTCACGATGCTCGATCCGGTCGAGCAGGAGCGCATTTGCCGGCTGCACGTTGAGTTGGAACAGGACCCCGATAGCGCCGAGCTGCGCCGCGTGATGCTCAACTATTACGACTGGCTCAAGACCTTGCCGCCCTACCAGCAGGCCGAACTCCGCGAGTTGCCTCCCGCGCGCCGCGTGCAGCACGTCAAACGCCTCTTGGAACAACAGCAGCAACAGTCACTCAAGAGGCTCAAGGGGCCGGCGCTGGCCGGCGCGCTGCGCGACTATCGGTTGGGAAAGGGACCGCTTCAGCCCGGCGGGAAACGCTCGGCGTGGCTTAGTCCCCAGGATGTCGAAGGCATACTTCAGTGGTTCGACCGCTATGTCGGCCGCCACGGCGCGCGAATTCTCGAGGCCCTTCCGGAGGCCCAGCGGAAGCAGTTCGGCCGCGAGTTGGCGCAGACGAAGGACCCGCTCCGCCGCCACGAGATGTTCATGTCGATGTGGCTGCGGATCCAGCTCGAAAACCCCGCGAAGGTGCCGCCGCCGAGCCCCGACGAACTGGCCGATCTGCGGTGGCGTCTGTCGCCCGACACCCGGCGCCGGCTCGAGGAACGATCTCCGGCCGAGCAGTGGCGCACCATTTCCAGCGTGGTTCCGCTGTTCGTGCTTCAGCAATACGCGGCGCGGCGCATCGACGGGGCACTGCCCGCCGTCACCGAGGAAGAGCTGGCCCAGTTTTTCGAAAAGGAACTCAAGCCCTGGCAGCGGGATCAACTGCTGAGTCTGCCGAGCGAGGACATGACCCGGGAGTTGTGGCGGGCATACCTCCGCTGGAAGCTGTCGCAGTTGCCTCGGGCGCCGGGCCGGGCCGCCGAAGGCGGCGCCAAGGCCAAACGTCTCGAGAGTGCCCGCGGCGCCCCCAAGACGGCCCCTTCGCCCTCCAAGCCGGCGACCAAATCGCCGGCGCCGTAATCAGCATTAGGCCTCATGGAGCAACCCCTCATGCGAATTCCCTCGTGCAACCGTCGCGATTTTCTGGCAAGTACGGGTTTGTCGATGGCAGCCGTTCTGGCGGCCAAGCCGACCGATGCCGCGGAACCCCGGGCCCGGCAGGGCCTGCACGTGGCGATCAACCAGTGGTCGGTCGGCGCGATGCGCGCCCGCGACAAGAAGCAGCCCGCCATGTCGCAAGACGACCAGCTCGCCGAACTGGTCGCCTGCGGCATCGACGGCCTCGAGCCCGGCCTTCACACGCCGGAGCAGGCCGAGGCCATGGCCGCCAGCCTGAAGAAGCACGGCTTGGAAATGCGGTCGATCTACACCGGCAGCAATCTGATCGACCCGGCCACGGCCGACCAGGAGATCGCCCGGATCGTCGCCCTCGCGAAACGCGCGAAGGTTTTTGGGACGAAGATCGTCGTGACCAATCCCAGTCCCGTGGGCAATCCTCGCGGAAAGACCGATGCCCAGCTCATCGCCCAGGCCGAGGGACTCAACCGGCTGGGGCGCGAACTGGCCGCGCTGGAGATGACGCTGGCCTTCCACAATCACAGCGTCGAAATGGAGCACGCGGCCCGGGAGTTCCACCACATGATGCTGGGGACCGAGCCCGGCTGCCTGTCGCTCTGCCTGGACGCCCATTGGGTCTACCGCGGGGCCGGGCACTCGCAGGTGGCGCTGTTGGACGTTGTCAAGCTCTATGGCCGGCGGGTCGTCTCGTTGCACCTGCGCCAGTCGAACGGCAATGTCTGGAGCGAGACGTTCGGCGACGGCGACATCGACTACCGCACCCTGGGCAAGGCCCTCGCCGCGGCGGGCGCCAAGCCGCTGTTGGTCTTGGAGCAAGGCCCAGAGAACGGAACGCCCCAAACCTTGGATGTCGCCGAAGCCCACCGGCGCAGTTGCCAGTACGCCAAGCAGGTCTTCTCGGCGTGCTTCGGGTGAACGTCGGGTCGGCCCTCGCGGAGGCTTGACGATGGAACGCCTGGTGAGCCTGCTCGGGCTGGGCGTGGTCTTGCTCTTGGCTTGGGCGATGTCGGAGAACCGCCGCCGCATGAACTGGCGGCTGATCGCCAGCGGGATCGGACTCCAGGTGCTCCTGGCGATGGCCCTGCTCTGGACATCGCCCGGCCAGGCGGTCTTCCAGGCCGCACGCGACTTCATCACCCGGCTCGTCGAATTCTCCGACGCCGGGGCCGAGTTCGTCCTGGGCTCGGGCGATCCCGCGATGCCCGAGACGTTCAAGCACCACTACATGGCCTTCAAGGTACTGCCGACGATCATCTTCGTCTCGACGGTCATGGCGGTGCTCTTCCATCTGGGCGTCATGCAGTGGGTGGTCAAGGGGATGGCTTGGATCATGGTGCGGGTGATGGACACCTCGGGCACGGAGTCGCTGGCCGCGGCCGCCGAGGTGTTCGTCGGCATGACCGAGTCGCCCTTGGTGATCCGGCCGTACCTCGAAACCATGACCCGCTCCGAGATCGTGGCCATGATGACGGCCGGCATGGGCACCGTGGCCGGGGGCGTGATGGCGGCCTACGTGGGCATGGGGATCGACGCCGGGCATCTTCTGGCCGCTTCTTTGATGGCGGCCCCCGCCTCGTTGGTCATCGCCAAGATCATGGTCCCCGAGACCGAGGAATCACTGAGCAAGGGCGTGGTCCGCATCGACGTGCCGCGCACCGACGTGAACGTACTCGACGCCGCCTGCCGCGGCGCCTCCGAGGGCCTCAAGTTGGCCTTGAACGTGGCCGCCATGCTCATCGCGTTCGTGGCCCTGGTCCACGCGCTGAATTGGGCCCTCGGCCTCCTGCCCGCCCTGGGCGGCGCGCCCGTGTCGCTCGAACGGATCCTCGGCTGGTGCATGGCGCCTTTGGCCTGGGTGCTGGGCGTGGCGTGGAACGACGCCCAGACCGTCGGGATGCTGTTGGGCAAGAAGATCGTGCTCAACGAGTTCCTCGCCTACGGCGACCTCCAGGCCCTGCGCGCGAGCCTCTCGCCCCGCTCGGTGGTCATCGCCACCTACGCCCTGTGCGGGTTCGCCAACTTCGGCTCGGTGGCCGTGCAGATCGGCGGCATCGGCGGGTTGGTCCCCTCGCGCCGTTCGGTCTTCGCCCGTTACGGCCTTCGCGCCATGATCGGCGGCGCTTTGGCCACGCTCATGACAGCCTGCATCGCGGGGATGTTAATCGGAGAGCCGAACGGCTAGAATGTCGAAGGACGAAGGACGAATGTCGAAAGAATGCCGAAGTACGAAAGCCAAGGGTTGTCCTTCGACATTTGAATTTCGTCATTCGACCTTCTTTTGACCTTCGACATTCCTTGCTGCGTCGATTACCACGTGGAGTGCACCATGAGAGTCCTGGGCATCTCCGGCAGCCCGCGCGCCGGCGGAAACACCGACATCTTGGTCCAAACGGCGTTGGGCGTGCTGGTCGATCAGGGGTTCGAGACCGAATTCGTTTCGCTGGCCGACCGGCCCATCCGGCCGTGCATGGCCTGCCGCGGCTGCGCGACGGCCGAGGGGCTGCGATGCGTTCAGGAAGACCCGGCGTTCGAGGGAATGATCGAGAAGTTCTGCGCCGCCGACGGCATTGTTGTCGGATCGCCCGTCTACTTCGGGTCCGCCACGCCCCAGACCATGGCCCTGTTGGACCGCGTCGGCTACGTGGCCCGGATGAAGCAGAACTTCCTGCGGCGCAAGGTGGGCGCCGCCATCGTCGTCGCCCGACGCGCCGGCCAGAACTTCACCTTTGCCCAGTTGAACTACTTCTTCCTGATCAACGAGATGATCGTGCCGGGCTCTTCCTATTGGAACATCGCGTTCGGGCTGGAGAAGGGGCGGGTGAAGGAAGACAGCGAGGGGATGGCCACGGTCCGCAACCTCGCCGTGAACATGGCCTGGTTGCTCAAGAAGTTGGGAAAGGAGTAGGTGGTCTGAGTCGGGTTCTTCAGTTCGGCGCGGGCAAGTTCCTCCGCGCGTTCGCCGACCTGTTCCTTCACGAACTCGACGAACAGGGCGCCGGGGCCGGGCGAGCCGTGGTGGTCCAATCGACCGGATCGCAGCGCGCCCGAGCCCTCAACGCTTCGGGCGGGCGCTACCACGTCGCGCTGCGCGGGCTGGACGCCGGGCGCACCGTCGATCGCGTGGTCGAGGTGCACAGCGTCGAGCGAGCCCTGGACGCCCGCAACCAATGGAGCGAGGTCCTGGACGCGGCCCGATCCGAGGACCTGCGGGTCGTCGTCTCGAACGTCACGGAGGCGGGCTACGCGCTCGATCCCGGCGACCGGCCCGATTCGGCGCCGCCCGGGTCGTTCCCCGCCAAGCTCCTGGCCGTGCTGCAAGCCAGGTTCGAGGCCGGCCTGCCCGGCGTCACTGTGCTGCCGTGCGAACTGGTCGAGCAGAACGCGGTGCGCCTACGGGACCTCGTTCTTGAACAGGCTGTCCGGTGGTCGCTATCGGAACCGTTGCTCGCGTGGATTCGCCGCGAGTGCGCCTGGCGGAACACGCTGGTCGATCGGATCGTCGCGGCGCCCAAGCCCGAGGATCCCTGGGCCGCGGCGGATCCGCTTTTCGCCGTGGCCGAGCCCTTCGACAAGCCACAGCGCAAAGGGCTCG
>JANLFZ010000395.1 GCA_024653385.1 Thermoguttaceae bacterium
AGTGGGGTGCTGGCATGACAAAATGGGAGGGATGCATCGAGATTGCCGGCCATGCAGCGTGGTTCTGCCGGGTCGGAAGGTCTTGGACCTCTTGCCAACCGATTTCCACGGCGTGAGACGATCGTCATGAAGAACCATCTTGCCATGTTTGCCCTGTTGGTCTGTGTGGTTGTCTTGCGGGCCTTCACGGCGTTGGGTCAGGCGCCGGCCAAGCCCGAGGCCAAGCCCGAGGCCAAGCCGCAGCCGGCCCAAGCGGCCCCATCGGCCTCGCAGGAGCAGCCCGGCGCGAAGGCGTTTGCCGCGGGCCCTATGCCCGGCGTCGCGGGGGCCGCACAAGGTGGCGTCCCGAAACCGAACCTCGTGCCATATGCCGATCTGACGAAGGACGCCCGGACCATCGAGGGCCTCATCCGGCTGCACCGCAAGGACGACAAGCTGCTTGCCGAGATCGGCTCGCCGCTGTTGGATCGCGACTTCATTGTGCTCATTTCGATCGCCCGGGGCATCGGCGAGGGCTCGTTGCTGGGCGGCATGAGTTGGGGCTTTGGCGACGATTGGATTTGGCAGTTTCGCCGGGTGGACGATCGGATTCAGATCGTGCGCCGCAATGTGCGGTTCACGGCGGCCAAGGGCAGTCCCGAGGAACTGGCCGTCAAGCTGGCGTACACCGACAGCGTGCTGTTCAGTCTGCCGGTGGTGTCGACCAGTCCCAGCGGCGCGGCGGTGGTCGATCTGTCGCCCGTGCTGATGAGCGACCTGCCCCAGATCTCGCCCATCCTGCCGGGATTCGTCTTTGCCCGCGACAAATCGAGCTGGGCCTCGGTCAAGGGGTTCAAGGACAACATCGAGATCGAGGTGGCGGCGACGTATGCCTCGCCGGGCGTGACCCGATTCGACACCGTGCCCGACAGCCGCGGTGTGACGGTGAACATCCACTACTCGATCAGCCTGTTGCCGCAGACCGGGTACCAGCCGCGGCTGGCGGACGATCGGGTGGGGTACTTCGTCACGGCGGTCAAGGACTTCTCGCGGAAATACGAGAGCGACCGCTTTGTGCGTTGCATCAACCGCTGGGACCTGCGCAAGGCCGATCCGTCGGCCGAGCTGTCGCCTCCGCGCAAACCGATCATCTTCTGGCTCGAGAAGACCATCCCCTGGGAATACCGCAAGCCGATCCGCGAGGGGATCCTGGAATGGAACAAGGCCTTTGAGAAGGCGGGGTTTGCCAACGCGATCGAGGTCCGCGACCAGCAGCCCAGCGACACCTGGGACCCGGAAGACATCAACTACAACACGTTCCGCTGGATCACGGCGGGGGCGGGGTTCGCCATGGGGCCATCGCGGGTCAACCCGACCTCGGGCGAAATTCTCGACGCCGATGTGATTTTCGACGCCGATTTCCTCAGCTTCTGGAAAGACGAGTACGACGTGCTGACACCCAAGAGCCCTCCCAGCGCGGCGGCCGATCTGGCGGCCTTGGCCGACGTGGGCTTCTACGACCACCCCGCCGGCGAGGCGGCCGCCGGGGCCCACCACGCTTGCGCCTGCCGGCTCGCCCGGGGCATGGGCCTGCAACTGGCGCTGGGCTCGCTGGCCGTGGGGGCTGCCCCCAAGCCCGTCAGCCAGGAGGAGTTTAAGAAGCTCATCCAGCAGGCCGTCAAGTCGATTGCCATCCACGAGGTCGGGCACACGCTGGGGCTGCGCCACAACTTCAAGGCCAGCGCGCTACTGAGTCTCGACGAGATCAATTCGCCCGAGAAGACCAAGGAGACGGGCCTGGCCGCCTCGATCATGGACTATCTGCCCGTCAACCTCATGCCCAAGGGCCAGAAACAAGGCGACTACTTCAGCACCACGATCGGGCCGTACGACTACTGGGCGATCGAGTACGGCTACAAGCCGCTTTCGGGCGGGACCGACGGCGAGACGGCCGAGCTGAAGAAGATCGCCTCGCGGTGCGGCGAGCCGGCCTTGAGCTACGCGCCCGACGAAGACACCCGCCCCGCCGATCCCGACCCCCTGGCCAACCGCTTCGATCTGGGCAAAGACCCGATCCAGTTCGCCAAGGTCCGCCGGGAACTCGTCGCGCAGCTCTTGCCCGGACTGGCCGACCGGGTGACCGAGCCGGGCGAAGGATACCAGCGCACGCGTCGGGCGTTCAACATGCTGCTGCAAAACCAGGGAAGCGCGATGCACTTCGTGGCCCGGCTGATCGGCGGAGTGTACGTCCACCGGCACCACAAGGGCGACGCGAACGCCCGGCCGCCGTTCGTCGTGGTCGAACCGGCCCGGCAGCGCGAGGCGCTGGCCTTGCTTCAGGACGCGGTCTTCGGCGAGAAGGCGTTCGACTTTCCGCCGGCCCTGTACAACCTGCTGGTCGATTCGCGGTGGGCCCACTGGGGCGTCAAGGAGACCGAGCGGACCGACTACCCCGTGCGGTCGGTGCTCTTGGGATGGCAGGATCGGGTGCTGGCCCAGTTGCTCTCGTCGACCACGCTGGCGCGCCTGACCGATTCGGAAATGAAAGTCCCGCCCGACCAGGACGCCTTTACCGCCGCCGAACTCTTTAGCGGTCTGTCGGCGGCGATTTTCCGCGAGACCGAGCGGCTCCAGCAGGGCGAGTTCACCAATCGAAAGCCCGCGGTTTCGAGCCTCCGCCGCGACCTCCAGCGACGGTACGTCGAGCGGCTGGCGTCGATCGTCCTCGGCACCACGTCGGCCCCCGAGGATTGCCAGACACTGGCCTACGCCGAACTCGAAACGATCCAAGGCCGGCTCAACGCGGTGCTGGGCGGCAAGGCCAAGCTCGACGCCTATACCCGGGCCCACTTCAAGGAAACCGCGACCCGTATCCGCAAGGTGCTCGACGCCGGGCTCCAGATGCGCGCCCCGTAGACTCGGACAAAGCAAGACATTTGGGCACGGTAACCGTTCTCGGGGACCGCTTCGATGTTCACGGCGAGGCGCCGGCGAACAGGTCGATGTCGGGCCAGGACCGCACCTCGTCGGCGGCGCGGTGGACGAGCGGGTCGATGACGCCGGCCAGTCGTTTTCCGTCGGGTCCGCGATCCGTGTTGAAGAGCACGGCCCAATTCAAGCCGTCGTGGCGTCGGACCAGGAGCGTCGACGTGCCCGACAGCCCGCCCGTGTGCCACGTGTTCGGCGCACGGCCCGCGGCGCCCGGGCGGACCATCCAGCCGCAAGCATAGTAGGCGGCCTTGGGCGTGCCGTCGGACTCGAAACCGGCGGGGCCTTCGGGCCGGGCGAACATCGTCTCGATGCTCGCGGGCGAGAGGACCTTGCACGCTTGGGGCACGTCGAAGGCCGACGCGAAACGCACCAGATCCACGGCCGAGGCGATCCAGCCGCCGTGGGCGTCCATCGCCTCGAGGTAGAACGCGCCGTACGGCACGGGAGTCTCCCGGCCGATCTTGCCCACCACGGCGGGCGCCTTGTGGCCGCGCGCGTCGTAGTACGTCACTTCGTCCGGGGCGCGAAGCTCGGCAAGGGTCTTGCCCAGCCGCATCCGACCGATTCCCAAGAGCCGCAGGACGTTGGCTTGCACGTATTCCTCGTAGCCCTGGCCGGACGCCTGCTCGATCACTCGGCCAAGCAGGCAGTAGCCGAAATTCGAGTACGCGTACCGCGTCCCCGGATCGAAATCCATCGGCTGATCGAGCATGTACCGGATGATTTCGTGGGGGCCGGCCGGGGGCGCGGTCTTTCGCGCTTTGGCGATCTCGATCGAGCGGAACATGGGATCGAAGCTCCGGTCGCGGTCCCACCCGCCGGTGTGCCGCAAGAGGTGGAGCACCGTCACGTCGTTCCATCGCCGGTCGGCCGGCTCGGGCAGACGAAGGAACTCGCGCACGCGGGTCTCTAGGCGCAGGCGTCCCCGCTCGACCAGTTGAAGCACCGCAACCGCCGTGATCGGCTTCGAGATGCTGGCGATGCGGAACCGATCGGTGGGCTGCACCGGCCGGCGGCACGCGCGATCGGCCAGGCCGAAACCACGGGCATAGACCAGACGCCCGCCGCGCGTGACCGCCAGGGCCGCGCCGGGCGACCGCGTCCGCTCGACGAAGCTCGCCATCAGGCGATCGAACGAAGCCAGGGCCGGATCGGCGCGGCCGGTCGGCGCGACGGGGACATCGCGATTCGGCTCGGCCGCACGAGTCCTGCCGGCCGTGAACGCCCAGATGCCGCACGACGACAGCGTTTTCAGTAAGACGCGACGGGAGAACGGTTCGTGCATGGGAGACCTTCGGTCGGCAAGGTGGGATCGGCAGGGCGAGGGAGACCTTCGGTCGGCAAGGTGGCAAGGTCAGGAGACCTTGCCCCAGCGCTGGGTCAGGAGACCTTGCCCCAGCGCTGGAGGACCTTACCCCAGCGCCATCGGCCAGATGGCAACGCCGGGGGAACTTGCCCCAGCGGGGAGCCGCGGCGCGGGGCTACTCGCGCCGATCGGGCCGTTCGGCGATCCGGTACAGGTGGACCTCGTAAGGCCCAAACAGGTCGGCGAACCGGCCGTTCTCGACCGGCAGGCCCCGCGCCTCGCCGATGGCTTCGGCGGCCGCCTTGCCTTGGAGTCCGCGGACCTCGAAGCGCGCCTTGGCGGGCGTGCCCTCCATGCGCACCGCGAAAACGTACGTCGCCCCATCGTGCCGCTTGACCATCGTGGCAACCGGCCCGCTCGAAAGGGCCCGGGCGCGCTCGGCGTCGGCCTGGGCAGACTCGACTTCGACCGAAACCCCCTCGGCGATCGTGGGGCTGTTGATCACCGGAGCAAGCGAACGGATCTGCCGGTTGATGGCGCCGACGGCGCGGGCCATCTCGTCGTCGGCCAGAAGGCCCGCCTCGATGAACCGCGGCGCGAACTGGTGGCAGAAATAGATCAGGCCCTGCGAGCCGTGGACGATCGACATCCACACCTCGGCCTTGACCTGCGCGGGGGTCGGCTTGACCTTGGCATTGCTGATGTGGGTGCATTCGATGCAGTTCCAGACGACTTTCTTGCCGGCGGTCCATTGCCGGAGCCGCTCGACGCCCCGCGCCACGTACCAGAGCTTGCCTGCCACCGCGGGCCGGTCGTGGACCGCCGGGTAGATGTCGAACGAGACGATATCGCAACCCTTCGCATACTCGGGGTAGTCCTCGGGATGGTTCGTGCGCACGCCCCGGCCGTACCAGCCGTCCCACGCCACGCCCTGCCCCAGGTTGAGCAGCACCGGGCGCGACGGATCCTTGGCACGCAGCCGTTCGTACTGGGCGACGATTTTCTCTGGCGCAATGGGCGGCCCATAGCCCTTGCCCTTACCCTGCGACTGGGCGTTGTCGGGCTCGTCGCCGTGCATCCAGCCGATGATCGTCTTCTCGTCGAGGTGTTCCAGGGCGTACGGGTTCTGGCTACAGATAAGCGCCATGCCCTGGCGTTTCAACTCGGCAAGCTGCTCGGCGGTGGGCCCGCGCCACAAGCCCACGTACACGTTGATGCCGATGGCCTTGTACTTCGCGGCGTTCTTGGGGTCCTGGAGCCAGACGGCGATGGGGAAGTACCCCGGGTCGGCGCCCGGGCCGTTCTTCCACGCCGCGTAGGGGGCCTGTCCCTTCAACGAATCCTCGGCGCACGTTCCCGTTCGGACATCCACGAACGCCGCGACGGCCGCCGCGAAGACCAAGACGATTGCCGTAAGTCGGTTCATGTTCTAATGCCTCGTGGTTTCTGGTACGGATGTGTGGCAGATGGTCATGCCAATCTGCCATGTTCCTGGCCGGTTGGCAACCTGCCCCGCGACTTACGGGCCTGCAAAACTATAAGTTGGGCAATCTTATGGAACCCAAGGAAGCGAAGCGC
>JANLFZ010000396.1:0-3741 GCA_024653385.1 Thermoguttaceae bacterium
CGGCCGGACCCGAACCAAACGAGCGTCGGATCGGGCCTGCCGGGGGACGACTCGTTGCGCGCACGCGGATCGCCGTGTGTAGGCGCAACACCTGCCGGCGTGACCCTTGTTCCCTCGGGGCCTGGGAGGCGATGCCATGAGCGATGCGCTGAATCGACGCGATTTCCTGGGGACCTGTGCTGCCACGGGCGGGGCCGTCTTGGCCTGCGGATTGGCCGCCCGGCCCACCGCCGCTGCCGAGGCCGCCGGCTGGCCCAAGATGCCTCCGGTCAAGATCCACGTGGTCTACGTGGGCCTGGGCGGAGCGTGGCCCAAACCCGAGTTCGACGCCAAGGCCGAGGTCGTCCGGTTCCAGAAGTACCTCGAAGGCACGCGCCAGCGCCTCGGCGACGTCGAGTTCACCGGCGGCGAGCTGATCCCCAACACCGATGCCGCCGCGGCCGCGCTGGTGCCCAAACTGGCCGGGGCCGACGCGCTGTTGATCGTTCATCTGGCGTTCGGCAGCGGCGTGCCGCTTCTGAAGCTCGTCGATTCGGGCCTGCCGGCCGCCATCTTCTCCCAGCCGTTCTCCGGCCACGACTGGATGTACGTGCCGCAGTGGCAGAAGGCGGGCAAGCGGGTGATCCTCGCCGCCTCGCGCGACTACGCCGACCTCGACCGTTTGGCGGCCCTGCTCCGCGTGCCCGCCCGCATGAGGCAGTCGCGGGTGCTGGTCGTCGGGCACGCGGCGGGCACCATCCCCGCACGCACGCCCGAGAAGGTCAAGCAGAAGTTCGGCACCGAGATGATCTTCCTCACCGCGGCCCAACAATTGGCCGCGTACGAGGCGGTCGATCCGAAGGCCGCCGAGGCCGAGGCCGAGGATTACTGGCTCAAGGCAGCCAAGAAAATCGTCGAACCCACGCGCGACGAGATCATCAAGTCGGCCCGGCTCTATCTGGGCCTGAAGAGCCTGATGATTCACCACCGGGCCCAAGCCGTCACCAGCACGCTGTGCATGGGCAACCCCGTCAATGCCTGCCTGGCCTTCAGCAAACTGAACGACCTGGGTCTGGTGGGCGCGTGCGAGGGCGACATGGACTCGACGCTGACGATGCTCATGTTCGGCTACGCGTTCGGCAAGCCGGGGTTCATTACGGACCCGCTGTTCGATCTGTCGAAAAACGCCGTGATCCACGCCCATTGCGTGGCGGCCACGAAGATGGACGGCCCCCAAGGCACGCGGCACCCGTTTACCATCCGCACCCATCGCGACGACAACCAGGGCGCGGCGGTGGAGGTCGATCTCCGCGTCGGTCAGGAAATCACCTGCGCCAAGCTGGCGAACCTCGACGCCCTGCTTCTGTCGGCGCAGAAGATCATCGAAATCCCCGATTTCGACGACCGCGGCTGCCGCACCCAATGCACCGCCGTCGTGGCCGACGCCCGGAAGATGCTCGCCAACTGGGGTAGCGGCATCCTCGAAAAGACCGACATGATGACCCTCTTGCACCGCGTGGTGTTCTACGGAAACCTCGTCGAGAACGCCAAGGACATGGCCCAGCTCATGGGGCTTAAGGTGGTGATGGAAGGATGAGGCAGAAATGACGAATGTCGAATGACGAATGTCGAAGGAATGTCGAAGGACGAATGACAAATGACGAATGCGCCGTTTCGACATTCGAGCTTCGTGCTTCCTTCGTCATTTGACTTTCGACATTCGAAATTCCTTTGCCATTCGTCCTTTGCCATTTGACATTCCATCGAGCAACCGGAGTCTTCGTATGCCAAAGACCGTGTTCGCTATCCTGCTGCCCCTCTTCGTCTCGTCGGCCCTTGCGGCTGAGCCCGAGGAGGGCTTCGTCTCGATGTTCAACGGCAAGGATCTCACCGGCTGGGAGGGGAAGCCGGGGTGGTGGTACGTCGAGGACGGGGCCATCACCTCCCAGAGCACGCCCGAGAAACCCTGCACCAAGTGCAACTACCTGATGTGGCGAGGCGGCAAGCCGGGCGATTTCGAGCTGCGGCTTGAGTACAAACTCATCGGCGGCAACTCGGGCATCCAGTTCCGCAGCCGCGAGTTGCCCGACTGGGACACGTTCGGCTACCAGGCCGACATGGAGGCCGGAACCCAGTGGACCGGCTGCCTGTTCGAGCACGAGCGGGGCGGCGTCGCCATGCGCGGCGAGAAGGTCGAGATCGACGAGTCGGGCAAGAAGACCGTCACTTCGATCGGCGACCCCAAGGAACTGCTCAAGCACGTCAAGCCGAACGACTGGAACGAGTACCGCATCATCGCCCGCGGACCCGAGATCACCCTGGTGATCAACGGCGTGGTGATGGCCCGGGCGGTCGACCGGCACAAGGGCAAGGCGGCCAAGGACGGGGTCATCGCCCTTCAGATGCACCCCGGCCCGCCGATGAAGGTCCAGTTCAGGAACCTGCGAATCAAGATCCTCGACGCGAAGCCGCGATAGTACCGGCGCTTACGGGGGCGACCTTGATTCGGCGGCTTTCGTCGCCGGGGTCGGGCCCGTCGCCCTGAACGCTTGCCCGCACCTCGACCACGAGCACGCCGGCATTGTCGGCCAGCTCGCCGTTCGAGTCGTTGATCCGCAGAAAGAGCGTGCCGGAACGCTTGGGCACCAGCGTCGTGCCCAGACCGACGGTCTGGGGGGAGATCAAGGCGCTGGGGCTGGCGGGTTCGTCGGGGCGCACGGCGGCCAGGAGGATCCCGAGCGGTCGACCCCGATAGTAACGAATCGACACGCCGTTGGGTTCGCACGGCCAGGGCTGCGGCCGGTCGGCCACCTGGAAGCGGCCGGAGGCTCGAACCTCGTACGCCGTGCCGGCCTCCAGGCGCACGCCGCTGTTCTGCCAGCCGCGATCGGCGGCCACGGTGATTTTGGCCCCGGCCTCGGGCAGGGCGCGACCGGGAGCGAAATCGATCGCGGTCCGGGCCACGTCGACCCCGTAGTCCAACTCGGCGACGAACACCTGCCACTCCTCGGCCAGATCGTTCCAGTCGCTGCCCACCAGGCGGTAGAACTGGGCCGTGAAGTCCGGCTGGCGGATATACTTGACCATCTGGCGGAACCGCTTCTGATACCGGGGATGGCGGTCCAGGAACGTGGCGGCCGCCCAGCACCAGCCATAGGGTTCGTTCTCGCGATGGGCATCGGCATCGTACTCGAGGATGGCCTTAAGGGACTTCGCCCGGCGGGCCTCGTAGGCGTCTCGCACGATCTTGATTCGGCCCCACATGGGCACTTCGTCGCGGCGCGCAGGCAGGTAGCCGAGTTCGAGCTTGCCGTCCTGCCATCGGTGCGTGGCCAGGAGTTCGGCCACGCCCTCCATGTACCACGGCGGCCCGCAACTACCCAACACGCTGAACCCGAAGGCGTGTGTTCCCTCGTGCAGGAAAAGATGGCGGCGGTAGTACGCCGAGGGCTGATCGAAGAGCCAGAACTCGTTGCCCCGGGTGTAACCGTGGGGGAACGGCGGCAGGTCGTCGGGCAGCAGCCGGGTCTTTTCGAAGCGCTGGCGATCGCGCATGAGAAAGCCCGTCACGTGCCAGCCGGCCCATTGCCGCGCGCTTTGCCCGAAATACCCGCACCACTGCAAAAAGGCCAGGTCGAAGACCGTGGGGTACTCGTCGATTTCGGGCGACGGGGGCAAGTCGGTATAGAGGGTCAGGTGTTTGCCGGCAAGCTTGCGGATGCCGGCTGCCTCGGCCGCGGCCTCGGCGAGCATCCGGCGGGG
>JANLFZ010000396.1:3751-5851 GCA_024653385.1 Thermoguttaceae bacterium
CTCGCCCGATCGTCCATCGCTGGACGCGCGGCGACGACCTGGCGGCGCTCGTGCTCACGCTCCGCCGGATGCTCGACGAGGCCGCGGCGCGGCCGCGCGAGCAAAGTCCACGAGTGGGCACGCCGCGGCAAAACCGACCGCCAGGATGGCAAGAACGCGGCTGGGGTGCCGGCCGTTTCGGCCCGCCCCGAGATCGTTGCCCGGTTTGCTCGTCCTGGCCCATCGCATGGTTCTTCAGATCCTCACGCGGCCCTTGGTCCGCCGGTCTCGCCGATGCACCGCGCGCAACGAGGCTCGACCGTCTGGTTGGTGAAGGCCACGGAGAACACGCCCTCGCCGCAAGAGCCGCAGCCCATCGGATCGAACTGCCTGGTCAGCGGGTTCCAGTAGACGCGGTGCCTCTGGCTGGCCTGCTTGCGATAGACCAGCAGTTCGACGGCCAGGACGGGGACTTCGGTGCGCACCAGGACAACGGGAAGCAGCGCCGCGTCGATGGCGTAGCGCTCGTCGAGTTCACCCAACTTGCGCCGCAGCTCGAGGTGAACCGCCCGCTTGCGGGCCTCGATCTTCTCGGGGTCGGGAGGTGCGTGCGCACGCCCTCGCTTGTGGTCGGCCTCGCGGAGCAGGGCGTGGTAGTACTCGGTAAGCCGCTTGCGGTCGCGCTGGAGCCGCGCGTCCAGGCGCTGGAGAAAGTCCGAGGCCAGTTGGACGAGGCGGCGCTGGGCAGCGCGATAAGCCGCTTCGCCGGTCGGAGGCGGCGCCGCAACGGGGCCGGGTCGGGGTTCGAGTTCCCACAGTCCCAGTGGATCGGGGATCTTCACCTCCACCCCAGAGACCGCATTGAGCGAGACCGCGAAACACGTCTCCCAACGGTCCTCCGACGAAAGCGACCCGTGAAACCACCAGGTGTGGTACTCGATCGCGGTCTCGGCGATGTCGTGGATTTTCACTTTGGCGTTGAGCCACGTGAAGGCGCGGGCGACGGCCTCGCCGAGGTCCTTCCGTTTGAGGTACGGATCGCGGATGCGGAACACGCCGACGCGCGGCTCGCGTTCCAACAGGCGTCCCGCCCATTCGAGAAAGTCGCCCGCCAGGTTCACCGCCAGCCCGCCTTGCTCCGCCGTGCATCCCAGCGGAACCACCTCGCCGGGCGCCCCCACGGCGGCCGCCACCTCGGGGGGCAACAGGGCCGAGCCCGGCTGGTGCGGCGCGGGCCAATCGACCAGGGCTCCACGGCGCTCCAACAGCGTGGTCGCGAACGTGTGCAGGCGATCCTCCACGGCGGCGCTCACTGGTACTCCTCCCCGAACAGCGCCTCGTCAAGCTGCTTGGCGCGCAGGTACTCCTCCTGGGCCTCCAAGAGCGAGTCGCCCAGGGTGTCGAACGACTGGTCCAGATCGCGATCGTCGCGCGAGCGGAGCCAGAGATCGAGCACCAGCGACTCGAATTCCTCGCCGCCCTGGAGGTTCCCCAGGATCGACCCCACCTCGCCCACGACCAGCTCGAACATGCGGATCTTCTCGTCGAGCAGGGCGAGGATGCGAGCCTCCAGCGAACCTTCGGTGCATAGATTGAAGATGAACACGTCGCGGGTCTGGCCGATGCGGTGGATGCGGCCGACACGCTGCTCGATCCGCATGGGGTTCCAAGGCAGGTCGAAGTTGACCAGCGTGTTGGCGAACTGGAGGTTGCGACCCTCGCCGCCGGACTCCGAGCACAGCATCACGGGCAGCCGATCGCGGAAGGCCGCCACGGCGGCATCCTTTTCGCGCTCCGACTCCGTGCCCGAATACGTCACAAAGGGCACGCCTTCCTCCGTGAGCAAGCCCTGAAGGTGCTCCAGCGTGCGGCGGAAACTGGCAAACACCAGCATCTTGCCGCGCGGGGCCTGGCGCACCAGCTCGAGAAACCGCGCGTCCTTGGCGGTGCGGCCGATGCGGCCCGCCAACTCGACCAGCGGTCGCGCCGCCGGATCGTCGCCGACGATGTTCTCGAGCGATTGGGCCAGAGCCTGGGCGTGGCTGCCGGCGGCCAAGAGCAGCGCGCCAAGCTGCCGTCGGCCCAGCGGAGCAGGGCCGGCACCGGGCACGCAAGGGGTGG
>JANLFZ010000397.1 GCA_024653385.1 Thermoguttaceae bacterium
GGGTGGTGCGGCATAACCCGTCCGAGTGTTTTCTCGCCCAATCTCGCCCGGCCCTTTGACAACCCCTGTGGATTCCGCTAGTTTTTAGGGCCAAATGTGCCCGCGCGATTTTGTCGGGCCGGGCCACGGAGCGTCGGCCTGTCTGCCAGGCTTGGAGTACGGTCTTCGGCGGGTGTTCAGTTCTTGGATAGGAGTCTCCATGATCCAGCGTCTGAAACAGCGATGGTTGAGAGACCGGCGGCTGAGGGCCGCATACCTGGTCTTGATGATGGTCTTGTTTGTGGCGGGCTGGTTGACGTTGCCCGTCTGGTCGGCCGACGAGAAGACCCCGGCGCCTGCCGCGGAGAAGGCCGCTGCGGAGAAGCCCGCCGCGGCCGCGCCGGCCGCCCCCGCGCCGGGCGCTGTTCCGCCAACCCCGGTCGTTCCCGACGCGGGCAAACCGGCCGAACACGCCAAGCCCAAGCTGTTCGCTCCCTTGACATCTTTCCCCTGGGGTGAACGCATCGCCTTGGTCCTCGTGCTCGGCGTGGCCATTGCGGGCTTGGTCTACGCGGGCATGTTGGTCAAGCAGGTCCGCGAGGCCGACCAGGGCACGCCCAAGATGCAGGAGATCGCCTCGGCCGTGCGCGAAGGGGCCGACGCCTATCTCTGGGCCCAGTTCCGCAAGATCGGGCCGCTCATCGTGCTGATTACCATCGGCTTGTACTTCTCGAAGCGGGGCGGCGAGGAGATCTTCGCGTGGGGCCGGGCGGGCGCCTTCCTGGTCGGCTCGCTGTTTAGCTGGACCGTGGGCTTCGTGGGCATGAAGCTCGCCACCACCGGCAACCTCCGCGTGGCCGCGGCCGCCAAGCGTAGCTACGGCGAGGCCATGCAGTTGGGCTACCGCACGGGCACGATCACGGGAATGCTGACCGACGGCCTCGGGCTCCTGGGCGGCACCTGCATCTTTTTGATTTACGGCGAGCAAGCCTACGAGGCCCTCTTGGGCTTCGGTTTCGGCGGCACGCTCTTGGCGCTGTTCATGCGTGTCGGCGGCGGCATCTACACCAAGGCGGCCGACGTGGGCGCCGACCTGGTGGGCAAGGTCGAGGCGGGAATCCCCGAGGACGACCCCCGCAACGCCGCCACGATCGCCGACAACGTCGGCGACAACGTCGGCGACTGCGCCGGGATGGCGGCCGACATCTTCGAAAGCTACGAGGTGACCATCGTCGCCGCGATGATCCTCGGCCTGGCCAGCTTCGGCCACAAGGGCGTGATCTTCCCGTTGCTGGTCCGCGGCATCGGCGTCTTGGGCTCGATCATCAGCACCTACACGGTGAAGGCCGGCCCGAACGATACCTCCGACACCGCCCTGAAGAGCGTCCACCGCGGGTTCTGGATCGGGTCGCTGATCTCGATCGCCGGGTTCTTCCTCATCGGCCTGTTCTACCTGCACTTCGACCAGGCCTACTTCAAGGAGTACCCGATGGCGGCCTCGGGCTTCCCGGGCAACGACCCGGGCGCCTTGCCCGCCTGGGCGAACTTCGGCATGTCGGGCCTCGACATGCGGCCCGCCTTGACCTGCCTCATCGGCGTGTTCCTCGCGATCGCCCTGAACAAGGTCACCAGCTACTACACCCACACCTCGCACAGCCCGGTCAAGACGCTGGCGCGAAGCTGCCAGACCGGCCACGCGACGAACATCATTCAGGGGTTCGCCGTGGGGTACGAGAGCACGGTGGCGGCGCTGTTGGTGATTGCCGGGGCCATCGTCCTCTCGGTGCTCTGTTACTGGGGCACTCCCCCCGTGTTCATCGCCTTCGGCGTGGCCATGACCGGCATCGGCATGCTCACCCTGACCGGCAACACGATCTCGATGGACGTTTTCGGCCCCGTGGCCGACAACGCCAACGGCATCGGCGAGATGGGCTACGACAAGGACGAGATGGGCGAAGAGTATTACAAGCGGGCCCGGCGGATCCTGGCCGACCTCGACGCCGTGGGCAACACCACGAAGGCCGAGACCAAGGGCATCGCCATCGGCTCGGCCGTGATCGCGGCCGTCTCGCTCTTCGCCAGCTTCATCGCGGTGATCGCCGTCGGTAGCGAGGACCGCATCAACCAGATGACCACCAGCCAGTACTTCGAGCAGGCCGGCAAGCTCACCGTGGCCGAACCGCTGGTGCTGGTGGGCTTCTTGATCGGCGGCGCCGTGCCCTTCCTCTTCAGCTCGATGCTCATTCGGGCGGTGGGCCGCGCGGCGTTCTACATCGTCAACGAGGTCCGGCAGCAGTTCAAGGACCCCGGCATCATGGCCGGAACCAAGAAGCCGAACTACGGCCGCGTGGTCGATATTTGCACCTCGGCAGCCCAGGCCGAACTGATCGGCCCGGGACTGTTGGCCATTCTCGCGCCGACCGCCGTCGGTTTCCTCCTCGGCCCGTACGCCCTGGGTGGCTTCCTGGCGGGGATGATCCTCGTCGGGCAGCTTCTGGCCGTGTTCATGGCCAACGCGGGCGGCGCCTGGGACAACGCCAAGAAGATGATCGAGGACGAGCCCAGGACCGCGACCACCGGCAAGGGCAGCGAGAAGCACAAGGCGGCCGTCACCGGCGACACGGTGGGAGATCCCTTGAAGGACACCGCCGGCCCGGCCATCAACCCGCTGGTCAAGGTGATGAACATGGTCAGCCTCTTGGGGTTGGGCCTGGTGCTGTCGTACAACGTGATGGGGATCAACCCCGCGAATCCAGCGGTCGGCACGGTGTGGCAGATCGGCGCCGCCGTGGCCATCGTGGCGGTCGTGTTGATCCTCTGGGCCGTGCGCAAGAGCAAGCACGAGACCGCCGAGATGCGCAGCATCGTCGGCCAGATCGAGTGACCTGCCCCCAGCACTAGGGGGGTCGCCTCGTCGGCCCCCACCGAGACGAGCGTGAAGCCTGCGGGTTGCGGCCCGTGGGCTTCTTTTTGCGCGCTCCGCCTGCCGCGAGGCACGGGCTGCGCCAGTCCGCCAGGGTCTGCACCGCCCGAACCCGCGCGCCGGGCGCTTCCACGCGGAGACGCGCGCGTCTACAATACACGGAAGTTGTTGTAGTCCCCTGCCTTTGAACGAGAGGACGCTTGTGGAGGTCGAGATCGAACCTGCCGGCGACCAAGCGCCCGAGCCCCCGGCCCTGCGGCGCGCGCTGGCCGCGGCCCGCACCGCCGAGGAGAACCGCGCGCGCGACATTGCCATCCTCGACATGCGCGAGCTGACCACGATGTTCGACTACTTCGTGATCGCCACGGGCACGAGCCGGCGCCAGTTGCACGCCATCAGCGAGGAAATCGACCGCGTGCTGGAGCAGGAGCTGGGCGATCGGCGGTTGGGCATCGAAGGCTACGAGGAAAGTCGATGGATCCTCCTCGACTACGGCGACCTGGTCGTTCATCTCTTCGACGCCGAGACCCGCGAGTACTACGCCCTGGAAGACCTCTGGGGACGGGCCAGGCGGGTGCCGTTTCCCGCGCACGCCTCCTCGGTTTCGTAATGCGAGGACCTCAGGATGAGTCTTCTCGCTGAACTCCGCGCCCGTTTCCACCGCGCCCTGGCCCCTTGGGTCGATGATCCTGCGGCGGCGGCCGACCTGCTGGCCTTGGTCCGCCGCAGCCAGGATCCCCGATTCGGCGACTACCAGGCGAACCTGGCGATGCCGCTGGGCAAGCGCCTGGGTCGTCCGCCCCGCGAGGTCGCCGCGGAGATCGTCGCCCGCCTCGACGTGGACGACCTGTGCCACGCGCCGGAGATTGCCGGTCCCGGCTTCATCAACCTGCGTCTGCGCGACGAAGCGCTGGCCCGGCGCCTCGAGGCGGCGGCGAGCGATCCGCGGCTTGGCGTGGCCACGACGCCCTCGCCGCGGACCTATGTCGTCGATTATTCCGCCCCGAATGTGGCCAAACCCATGCACGTCGGGCACATCCGCTCGACGGTCATCGGCGACAGCCTATGCCGCATGCTCCGTTTCGTCGGGCACCGGGTGATCGGCGACAACCACCTCGGCGACTGGGGCACGCAGTTCGGCATGATCCTCTACGGATGGAAGCGGGGCCTGGTCGATCGGGCGGCCTACCAGCAGGACCCCGTGCGCGAACTGGCCCGGGTGTACCAACTCGTCCATGCCATCGCCACGCGCTGGGCCCAGCGCCGCGAACTGCCCGAACACGAGGCGACTCTCACGCGGCTGCGCCGGGAGGAGCAGCGTCTGGCGGCCCTTGCGCCCAAGGGCCCCAAGGAAGCCAAGCAACGCGACAAGGACCTGGCCAAGGTCCGCGCGGCCATCGCGGAAACGGAATCGCACATCCTCGCCGTGCGCGCGGCGTGGGACGATGGCTCGACGGGCGACCCGCTTGCCGCCATGGCGCGCCTGCACGAGGACGCCGATCTCGAGGTCCTCCGCGAGACCGCACGCCTGCACGACGGCGACCCGGAGAACCGGGCCATCTGGCGCGAGATCCTGCCGCCGTGCCGCGAGGCCATCGAGGCGATTTACCGGCGCCTCGGCGTGACGTTCGACTGCACCTTGGGCGAGAGCTTCTACCATGACCAACTCGCCGGGCTCGTCGACGAGCTGCTGGCCCGGGGCATCGCGCGGGAAAGCGACGGGGCGATCTGCATCTTCCTCGACGGCCACGACGTGCCGATGATCGTGCGCAAGCAGGACGGCGCGTTCCTCTACGCCACGACCGACCTGGCCACGGTGCGCTACCGCATGGAGACGTGGCGGCCCGACGCGATCCTCTATGTGGTCGACCATCGGCAGAGCCTCCATTTCGAGCACCTGTTCGCGGCGGCGCGGCGCATGGGATACGCCGACGTGGAGCTGGCCCACGTGAGTTTCGGCACGGTGCTCGGCAAGGACGGCCGGCCCTTCAAGACCCGCGCCGGCGACACGGTGGGCCTCGAGGGGCTTCTGGACGAGGCGGTCCGCCGCGCGCGCCAGATCGTCTCGGCCAACGACGACGCCAAGCCCGAGGGCCCCGAGCTTTCGCCCCAGGACCGCGACCGCATCGCCGAGGTCGTGGGCATCGGAGCCCTGAAGTACGCCGACCTTTCCCAGAACCGCACCAGCGACTACGAGTTCGACTACGACAAGATGCTGGCCATGAACGGCAACACGGCCACGTACATGCAGTACGCCTACGCCCGGGTGCGCAGCATCTTCCGCAAGCAGCAGATCGACATCGACGCGCTTTGCGCCGGCCGAACGCCGATCGTGCTGGCCACGCCGGCCGAACGGGCCCTGGGCCTCGATTTGCTCCGCTTTGGCGAGGCGATCGACCTGGCGCTTGCCGATTACCGCCCCAACCTGCTGACCAGCTATCTTTTCGACCTGGCCAACCGCTACTCGACCTTCTACGAACAGTGCCCGGTGCTCAAGGCCGAAAGCGAGGCCCTGCGCGCAAGCCGCCTACTCCTATGCGATCTGACGGCGCGCACCATCCGCCAGGGACTCGACCTGCTGGGCATCGCGGTGGTCGAGAAGATGTGATCAGGTCCCGCCGGACGCGCTGGCCGCGGCGGCCGACTCGGCAGCGGCCTCGGCGCTCGGCGAGGCCCCGCCGGGCGTGTTGGCGATGAACTCGCCGGTCTGATTGTCGTACAGCCAGCCCTCGGGGCCCCCGACCGCGCCGCTGAGCGGCTGCCCGGACGTCTCCACGCGCACGTCGCTCGATTTCATGATCGGGTTCGTGGGAAACTGGCGCACGTAGGGCCGCAAGTCGCTCTTGAAGTCGTCCGCGGTGCCCGCCTCGCCCGGCAGTCGGCCCTGGTTCATCGTGGCATACAGATCGATCGCGTCGCGGATGGCCTTGACCGAGTATTCG
>JANLFZ010000398.1:0-4402 GCA_024653385.1 Thermoguttaceae bacterium
CAGTTCGTGCCCGGGGCACGAACTGCGATCTGGAAACCGCCTATGCCTTCGAGCTGGCCGGGGCCAAGGCCCAGCGGGTTCACATCAACCGGCTCCTGGACGACCCGCACCGGCTCGCCGAGTTCCAGATCCTCTGCATCCCGGGCGGGTTCAGCTACGGCGACGACGTGGCGGCCGGGCGGATTCTGGCCATTCAGATCGAGCACCACCTGGCCGAGCAACTGGCCGAGTTCAAGGTCCGCGACAAGCTGATCCTCGGCATCTGCAACGGTTTTCAGGTGCTCATCAAGTCGGGCGTGCTGTTGGAGCCCGATCCGGTCGAGGGGCCGCCGGCGACTCTGACGTGGAACGACTCGGGCCGGTACGAAGACCGCTGGGTGCGGCTGCGAGTGCGGGGTCCGAAATCGGTCTTCCTCCGCGGGATCGAGTCGATGGAGCTTCCCGTCGCCCACGCCGAAGGGAAGTTCGTCACGCGCGACGCGGCGGCGCTAGCGCGGCTCGAAGCGGCCGGGCAGCTCGTCTTGCGGTACTGGGGATCCAAGGACTCGGACGGGCCCACGCCCTATCCCGCGAACCCCAACGGCTCGGTGGCCGACACGGCCGGCGTATGCGACTCGACGGGCCGGGTGCTGGGCCTCATGCCGCACCCCGAACGATACCTCGCGGCCACGCATCATCCCCGATGGACCCGCGGCGAGGGACACGAACCGGGCGACGGGTTGCAGGTCTTTCGCAACGCGGTCGAGTATTTCCGCTCGTAGGGCCCGCGTCGCGGCCGTGGCGCGCCGTGCGCGGGGCCGCCCTGCTCTGGCATCCAGGGGGCCATGTCGGATAAACTAGAACCGGTCGAGAACGGTTACGAGAGTACTTATCGAGGAGCTTTTTCCGTGTCGACTTCCACCAGACGAGAGTTTCTGAACGACGCGTTTCTGGCCGCTGCCGTGGCCGCGGCCTTGCCGGCCGGCAGCCTCTTGGCCGCCGAAAAGAAGAAGAAACCCAAGGAGGCCCGGCCCAAGGTGAGCCCCAGCGAGCGCCTCCGCGTGGCCGTGGTCGGCGTGGGCGGGCGGGGCAACGACCATCTCAGCGAGTTTCTCGCCAACCCGAACACCGAGATCGCTTACGTGGTCGACGCCGACGAGAAGATCGCCGGTCGCCGGGGCGAGGCCGTCGCCAAGAAGCAGGGCAAGGCCCCCAAGGTCGTCCAGGACCTCCGCGTCGCCCTGGACGACAAGTCCGTTCACATCGTCTCGACCGCTACTCCCAATCACTGGCACGCGCTGTGCTCCATCTGGGCCATGCAGGCCGGCAAAGATGTGTACGTCGAGAAGCCCGTCAGCTACAACGTGAGTGAGGGCCGGCGCATGGTCCAAACCGCGCGCAAGCACGGCCGCATTTGCCAGGGCGGCACCCAATGCCGCTCGATGAAAGGCACCCTCGACGCCATCGAGTACGTGAAGTCCGGCAAGATCGGCGAGGTCAAACTCGCCCGGGGCCTCTGCTACAAGCGCCGCGGGTCGATCGGCCCCAAGGGCACGTATCAGGTGCCGCCGGAAGTCGATTACAACCTCTGGTGCGGTCCGGCCCGGATGCTTCCGCTGACTCGCCCCAGGTTCCACTACGACTGGCACTGGCAGCGCGAGTGGGGCAACGGCGACATGGGCAACCAGGGTCCCCACCAGATGGACATCGCCCGTTGGGGGCTCGGCGTCGACCGGCTGGCCGACACCGTGATCGCCTACGGCGGCCGGCTGGGTTACGAAGACGCCGGCGACGTGGCCAACACCGAGGTGGGCATCTTCGAGTTCGGCGACAAGACCCTCGTCTTCGAGGTGCGCGGCCTGGAGACCGACGACCTGCGCGGCGCCAAGATCGGCGTGATCTTCTACGGGTCCGAGGGCTACGTGGTCTTGACCAGCTACACCTCGGGCGCGGCGTTCGACCCCAAGGGCAAGCTCGTGCGCAAGTTCGAGGGCGGGGGCGACCACTTCGGCAACTTCATCGAGGCTGTCAAGGCCCGCAACCCGAAGATCCTCCGGGCGGAAATCCTCGAAGGGCATCTCTCGTGCGCGCTGAGCCACCTGGCGAACATCTCGTACTACCTCGGCCGGCCGGCCTCGGTGGACGAAATCAAGAAGACGCTGGCCGGGCTGAAAACGAACGAAGACACGGCCGATTGTCTCGACCGGACGCTCAAGCACCTGGCCGCGAACCGAGTCGACGTGGCGAAGACTCCCATGGCGCTGGGGCCGATGCTCAAGCTCGACCCCAAGGCCGAGACCATTCTCGACCATCCCGCGGCCTCGGCGATGCTCGCGCGCCAGTGCCGGGCGCCGTTCCTCGTGCCCAACGCGGAGGAAGTATGAGCGAGTACGTCGTGCTGCTGTCGGTGCCGGCGCTGCGCGAACGGGACGTGGCCGGGATGGGACACCTCCGGGAGCTGACCGCCGGGGGCGAGATCGCCGAACTCGTGCCGAGCTTCCCGTGCGTCACCTGCCCGGTCCAGGCGAACATGACCACGGGCCAGTTGCCCAGCGCGCATGGGGTGGTGGCCAATGGGTTCTACTGGCGCGACCGGCGCGAGGCCGAGATGTGGACCTCGCCGAACGACTGCATCGAGAAGCCGCAGCTTTGGGACCTGTTGCACCACCATCGCTCCGGGCCGACCAGTGCCGTGTGGTTTCCGCTGCACAGCAAGGGCTGCGAGGCCGATTACGTCTGCACGCCGGCGCCGATCCACCATCCCGACGGCTCCGAGTCGCTGTGGTGCTACACGAGGCCGTTCGAGCTGTACGGCACGCTGCGCGATCGGCTGGGGCACTTCCCGCTCCAGCACTACTGGGGCCCGATGGCCGACGTGCGGTCGAGCGTGTGGATCGTCGAATCGGCGATCTGGGCGGCTCGCCAATGGCGGCCCAACTTTTTCTATCTCTACCTGCCGCACCTCGACTACGCGGCGCAGCGTGCCGGGCCCGACAGCCCCGAGGCCCAGCAGGCGGTCGTCGAACTCGATCGGCTGATCGGGCGGCTGGGGCGCGAGCTGAACGAGGCGTACGATGCCGAGGTGCTGTGGATCGTCGCGGGCGAGTACGCGATCACGCCCGTGTGCCACGTCACCTACCCGAACCGCGTACTCCGCGAGGCCGGCCTGCTCGCCGTGCGGGAGACGGACCAGGGCGAGCAGCTCGATTTCGAGGCCAGCCTGGCCTGGGCGATGGTCGATCACCAGTTCTCGCACGTGTTCGTGCGGGACGGCGACCCGGCCACGGCGGCCCGCGTGGCCGACTTGTTCCGCGGCCTGGCCGGTATCGCCGAGGTGCTCGTGGGCGACCAGCGCGCGCGGTACCATCTCGATCATCCGCGGAGCGGCGAGGTCGTGCTGATCTCCACGCCCGAGAGCTGGCAAGCCTACTATTGGTGGTTTTCGGACGACCGGGCCCCCTCGTTCGCCCGGCGCGTCGAGATCCACCGCAAGCCCGGCTATGACCCCGTGGAGTTGTTCTTCGACCCGGCGACCAAGGGCATTCCGCTCGACGCCGGCCGGGTTCGAGGCTCGCACGGGGCCCCGGCGGTCGATCCCAGCCAGCGCACGGTGCTCATCGCGTCGCAGCCCGGGTTGTTCCCCTCGGCGACGCTGGCCGATACCGACGTGTTCGATGTCGTGCTGCGGCAGTTCGGCGACTGAGATGCTCCGCACGACCGCCGTGAAACGTTTTGTCACGAACACGGGAGTGCGGATCTACCGCATCCCTTGCGACGCGCTCCCCGATCTACCCGGCCGCGCGTATCTGCTCGTGGGCGCGGGTCCGCCGACCTTGGTCGACACGGGGACGGGCAAGGACGGTTCGCGGCAGATTCTCGAGGGCCTGGAGGCCGTGCGCAGGGACTTCGGCGAACCGGCCTCGCTCCGCGAGATCCGTCGCATCCTCGTCACGCATGGGCACTTCGACCATATCGGCGGGCTGGCCGAGCTGCGCCGGCAACTCGGCGCCGCGGTGGGCGCGCATCCCCTCGACCGCCGCGTGATCGAGGCCTGGGACGAGCGCTCGGTGCTGACCAACCATGCGATGCGGCAGTTCCTTCAACATGCGGGGGTGGCCAAGGACCGCCAGGACGAGTTGATCCGCGCCTTCGGCTTTGCGCGCGGCCGCGTCGAAAGCGTGCCGGTCGATTTCCTCTTGGAGGACGGACAAGAGGTCGACGGCGTGCGCATTGTGCATGTGCCGGGGCATGCCGCCGGGCATGTGTGCCTCGTCGTCGGGAACGTCATGCTGACCGGCGACCACGTGCTGCTTCGCACCGTTCCCCAGCAATGGCCCGAAAGCCTTGCCCCCTTCACCGGCTTGGGGCACTATCTCGAATCGCTCGACCGGGTCCGGCGCATCGAGGGAATCGAGTTGGCCTT
>JANLFZ010000398.1:4412-5836 GCA_024653385.1 Thermoguttaceae bacterium
CGTGGATGGGCGGTTCGTGCCCGCCCATCCACGACTTCTACCAGCGGTGCGACGAGATCCGCCAGAGCCACTTCCGCCGGCTCGACCGGCTGCTGGAGATCATCGGCAAGGCCCCCGAGCCGCCCACGATCGACCAAATGGCCGAACAGATGTATTCGCACCAGAAGAGCTTCTTCGCGATGCTGGCCCTGACCGACGTCGGTTCGCGCATCGAGTACCTGGCCCAGCGCGGCCATCTGGCAATCGCCAACCTCGACCAGATCGAGCGCGATCCGACGGCCGCTTGGCGCTATCGGGTCTGCCGCCATGCCTGAAGTCCGTCATGCTGCCTTGTTGTTGATTGGCCCGACCGGCTCGGGCAAGACGCCCCTGGGCGATCTGCTCGAGGCTCGTGGGCTTTTCGGCCGGCGATGCCTTCATTTCGACTTCGGTGCGCACCTGCGGCGTCTGGTCGAGCGCGCTGAGCCCGGCCCGATCGTCAGCCGCGAGGATCTCGATTTTCTCGGGCAGGTGCTCAAACACGGCGCGCTGTTGGAAGACGAGCATTTCCCGGTGGCCCAGCGCGTGCTTTGCGAATTCTTGGCCGAGCGCCACGCCGATGCTCGAACGCTTGTGGTGCTCAACGGCTTGCCGCGACACGCGGGTCAGGCCGAGGCGGTAGGACGCATCGTCGAGGTCCAGGCCGTCGTGTCGCTCGAATGCACCGCCGAGACGGTCGTCGAGCGGATTGAGCGCAACGCGGGCGGCGACCGTGCCGGGCGCCCCGACGACGACCTGGACTCGATCCGCCGGAAGCTGCGGATCTTCGGCGAGCGGACCGCGCCGTTGGTCGATTACTATCGCCGACGCGGCACGCCCGTCGTGACCGTCGAAGTCACCGCGACCGCGACGCCCGAGGAGATCTTCGACCTCGTCCCCTGGTCCGCGCTTGGCCTTTGAACAGGTGATCGACCGCGGGCGGCGCGGCATACCGGCGCAACGGTCGCGCGGACGGCGCAGAGGGTCACGGCGGTCTGTCGGGTGGCATGCCGGGTGGCGTGCCCGACCGTTTCGGAAACGCCCCGGGGAAAGGCGACGTGCCCGAGGTGATGACGGCCCGCGGCACCGGCGCGGGAGCCGGGGAATCGGCGGTGCCCGCGATGGGGGCCGGATGCGGGCCGCCGGATCGATCCAGCCTCGCCAGGGCCGCGGCCGCGCGCTGGCGGATCCGTTCCGAGGGCTCGCCGGGCATGGCTGGCTCGACCGCGTCGGCCGAGGCCAGGCGTCGTAGGGTCCGCAGCAGGTCCTCGTCGGCTGGGTGCCGGTCATCGCGGGCCATGTGCTCGGCCACGGCCGAGACGGCCGCGAATCGGACCGGCTCGAGCCAGTCGTCCATCGCGGCCAGGAGGTCCTTCTTGTGGGCCGCGCGATCCGCGTGCCAGCCC
>JANLFZ010000038.1:0-7477 GCA_024653385.1 Thermoguttaceae bacterium
CGAGGAACTGCTCGACCTCTTGGCGGCCGCGTACCGCGTGCGCCGGCACCGGCACGGCCATCGGGTTCATCTGAACTTCCTGATCAACGCCAAGAGCGGCCTGTGCGGCGAGGACTGCGCGTACTGCTCGCAGTCGCGGGTTGCGGGCGCCGACATCCCCCGGTATCGGCTCCTCCCGCCCGAGCAGATCATCGAGGGAGCCCGCGCCGCCGCCGAACGCGCGGCCGGCACCTATTGCATCGCGATCTCGGGCCGCAGCCCCGATCCGCGCGATCTGGAATCGCTCGAAGCGGCGGCCTCGCGCATCAAGCGCGACACGCCACTCCGCCTGTGCGTCTCCGTGGGGCTCTTGAGCCCGGAACAAGCCGCCCGGCTGAAAGCCTGCGGCATCGACCGCGTCAACCATAACCTGAACACCAGCGAGCGGTTCTATCCGCACATCTGCACGACCCACACCTATCAGGATCGCCTCGCGACCCTCGAGGCGGTTCGGGCTGCCGGACTGGAGATCTGTTCGGGCGGGATCGTGGGCATGGGCGAAGAAGACCGCGACGTGGTCGACCTGGCCTTGCAACTCGGCCGATTGCGGGCCGAGGCCGTTCCGGTGAACTTCCTGATCCCCATTCCCGGAACGAGGGCAAACCGGTCGCCCCTGACGCCGCGCTACTGCCTGAAGGTCCTGGCCCTGTTCCGCCTGGCCAATCCGCGGTGCGAGTTGCGCGTCGCCGCCGGCCGAGAACTCCACCTGCGAAGCCTTCAGCCCTTGTGCCTCTTCGTGGCTGATTCGATCTTTGTCGGCGATTATCTGACCGCCAAGGGACAGCCTCCCGAGGACGACTTCCGGATGCTCGCCGACTTGGGCTTCGAACCGGTCCCCGAGGGGGCATCGGGCGGGGGCTGCCTCGGGCAAGCGGCGCACGACCCATGACCCACGAACCCGATTCGGACGACGTCACCGGTTTGATTGCCAGCGCGCGCCGGGGCGACGCGGCGGCACGCGACCGGCTCTTTGCGCGGTGCCGCGCCTACTTGGAGTTCGTTGCGCGGGCCCAGGTCGAAAGCTGGCTGCGCGCGAAGGTCGATGCCTCGGACCTCGTGCAGCAGACCTTGCTGGAAGCCTGCCGCGATTTCGCGCGGTTCGAAGGCGCCACCGAGAGAGAGTGGCTCGTATGGCTCCGGCGGATCCTCGACCACAATGCGGCCGACTTCGTCCGGCGGTACGGCAGGGCGGCCAAGCGCCAGGTGGGGCGCGAAGTGCCCTTCGGCGACCTCGCCGGTTCCGAGGCCGGCGGGGGGGCCCAGGAGCCTGCGGCCCCCGTCGCCTCCCCGAGCCAGGAATTCCTGCGCGCCGATACCGAGCTGCGCGTGGCGGCGGCATTGGCCGAGCTTCCGCCCGACTATCAGGAAGTCATCGTCCTGCGCAACTTGCAGCGGCTGCCGTTCGACGAGGTGGGGCAGCGCATGAACCGCTCGCGCCCTGCCGTTCAGATGCTCTGGATGCGGGCGATCAAGAGGCTCCGCGCGATCTTGGAACGTCGCGAGGTCGAGGGGTGAGGATCGGCCAGAAACCTTGGTTTCTCCCGCGGGATGCGGTATCTTGGACCGGTGAGGGGATGACCACGGAGGGCGATGCGATTTTTTGCTCGTTCCGGTCTGCCCAAGGTACGGTTTTCCAGGCCCGCCGATGACCGATCAGGCCGGTCCCCAGGACGAACGTCTCGCGGAGGTCCTCGACGCCTACGTGGCCCGGCTCCAGGCCGGCCAGCGCCCCGACCGCGAGGCGATCCTGCGGGACCATCCCGAGCTGGGCTCCCTGCTGGATTGTCTCGATGCCCTCGAGCAATTCGCGCCGCCATACCCGATCGACGAGCTGCCGCAGACCGTCGATCTTGTCTCGCAACGGGCCGATACCTTGCGGGACTTCGGCGCCTACGAACTCTTGGAGGAGATTGGGCGCGGAGGGATGGGGGTCGTCTACAAGGCGCGCCAGCGGGGGTTGGAACGCATCGTGGCCATGAAGATGATCCTGGCTAGCCACCTCGCCTCGGCCGAGCACGTGCGCCGTTTCCAGGAGGAAGCCCGGGCCGCCGCCGCCCTGCGCCACCCGAATATCGTTCACATCCACGAGGTGGGGCAGTGCCACGGCCAGCATTACTTCACGATGGAGTATATCGAGGGCCAAAATCTCGCCGAGCGCTCCGCCGGCGGCGCGCTGGATGCCCAGAGCGCGGCGCGGTTGGTCGCGAAAGTCGCGCGGGCCGTCGACCACCTGCACCGCCAGGGCTACGTCCACCGCGACCTCAAGCCGTCGAACATCCTCTTGGACGCCGACGGCGAGCCGTACGTGACCGACTTCGGCCTGGCCAAGGTCTTCTTGCCCGGCACGGAAGCCACCGCCACGGGCGCGATCGTGGGCACGCCGAGTTACATGGCCCCCGAGCAAGCCGCCGGGCACAGCGCCGAGGTGGGGCCGGCCAGCGATGTATACAGCCTGGGGGCCATCCTCTACGAGTTGCTGACCGGCCAGCCGCCCTTTCGGCAGGAGACTCCGCTGGATACCCTCCTGGCGGTGCTCGGCGGGGAACCGAAGCCGCCGCGGCAGATCGACCGGCGCGTTCCCCGGGCCTTGGAGTGGATCGCCATGAAGTGCCTGGCCCGGGCGCCGTCGCAGCGCTACGCCTCGGCGGCGGCCCTGGCCGACGACCTCGAACGGTTTCTACGGCACGAGGAGCTTGAAGCCCGGCCGCCCCATTTGGTCCAGCGCGCCTACCGCTGGTTTCGCCGCGAGCCGGCGCTGGCCGCGCGACTGGCCACGCTCTTGGCCTTTTACACGGTCGAGGCCGTCGTCTACACCCTGGGAACGGTCGATTCCGCCTTTCACCGGACGGTCAGCATCCTCGTGGTAATCTGGGCGGTCACGGCGTTGGGCCTCCAGCAGTTCCTCAAGAGCGGCCGGTGGACGTTCGCCGCGCGGTACATCTGGGGCACGCTCGATTCGGCCCTGCTTCTGGCCGTGCTCCTGGTGGCCGACGGTGCGGCCAGTTCGCTCGTGGTCGGATACCCGCTCTTGATCGTCGCCTCGAGCCTGTGGTATCGCGTGCGGTTCGTGTGGTTCACCAGCGCCTTGTCGCTCGTTTCGTATGGCGTGCTCGTTTGGGATTTCTACGTCCGTCGGCCTGAACTGCAAGCGCGGTGCTACCCTGGGTTCGAGCGGCACGTGGTGTTCGTCTTGGCCCTGCTGGCATTTGCCGGCGTGACCGCCCACCTCGTCGATCGGCTGCGCAGTCTCAGCACGTACTACGGGCACAGGGGTCAGGAGGGACGCTTGTGAGGCGAACGGCTTCGGAACTCTTGTTCGCTCTTGCGCCCCACCGGTCCAGCCATGCCGCCCCGAAATGCACACTGGCCCGGCCCGCGCGCCTTGGTGCCGGCCTGGCCGCGATGGTCGCCGTGGTATTTGCCGCCACGGCGCCGGCGGGCGAGAAGGTGGTGTTGCGCGGCCCCAATGGGCGGTTCCTCCGGCCGGACGCCACCGGCACGGTCCGGGCCGATGCCCAGGTTCCCGGCGCGCAAGAGACCTTCGAGCTGGCGAGGCAGCCCGACGGCTTGGTCACGCTGACGGCCCCGGGCGGCCGCTTTCTCCATGCCGATCCGGCGCGCGGCCATGCGCTTTGCGCCGACAGCCCGCGCACCGAGCCGGGCGACCTCGAGCATTTCGCCCTGGTGGCGGTCGGCGACTTGGGGGTGGGGCTGCGCGCCCGCGGCCTGCGCGAGTTTGCCCGGCTGGACAGCACGCCCCTCGCCGCCGGCCGGCCGTCGGACACGCCGCGCCCCGAACAGACCGTCGCCATCTATCGAATCGCCGAGTTATCGGCCGACATGCTCGCCGGCTTCTCGTCGGGCCTGCGCGACCTGCTCGTGGCGGAACTGGCCGGCAAGCAGTACGACAAAACCAAGCGCCGCACGCGCGAGCAGTTCCTCGACCTGCCGGCTCCCACGCCGAAGGACATCCTGCGGACCAAACGGCGCCGGGTGCTTCGCTGGACCGAGGAACAACAAGTGCAAGCGAGGCTCGACGGCACGCCCCAGATCGAGATCCTCCGGATGCCGCTCTTGCGGAGCTATCCGCAGCGCGGGCAGGGCCTGTTGATGTTCGCCGTGCGCGCCCGCGTGCCGGCCGCCGGACGCGTGCGCTACCGCGTTGCCGATCTGGCCAGCGCCTCGACCAGCTATCAGGCCATGGCGGCGATCGATCTGGTGGGCGAGATCCGGGCGCGGCGCGCCGGCGACGAGCTGTCGCTCGACGCGCCGGAGCTTCTCGAGCTGCGCGTCGAACTCCATTCGCTGCGTCTGTCGAACGACGTGCTCTCGGCGGTCCGCTCGCCGATTTGCGACCTCGTGAACCACGAACTCCGCGACAACCAGGCCGAGATCCGCCGCAAGGCCAACCGCGCGCTGGCCAAGGCGTTCGAGGCCCGGCAGTTCCAGGTGCCGCTCTTGCGGTATCTGGACTTTCCCTGACGAACGGTTACGACGAACGTCAGGGCACGGGGGTCAACAGCAGGTAGTCGAGGCCCACCATGTACGCCTTGATGGCCTTCGGATTGGCGCCGACGATGGTGAACGAGATCGTGTTTTCCCCCTGCTTGAGATCGAACGATCCCAGGTCCACCGGACCGGTGACGATCACTCCGTCATTGTAGAAGTCGATGGGTCGGCCGGCGTTTACTCCGTTGATGGCCACCTGGGCAATCCCGTAATCGACGGCCTTGAGGAACTGGGCCGTGATCTTGTACTTGCCCGCCTTGGCCACGGGGAATCCCAACACGAGCACATCGCCGGGCTTCTGCCCGTCGTGCCACCAGAGGTGACGTCCCTCGCTGGTGCCGTCCCAATCCTGAGGCTCCGGCCTGCCGGTCTTTTGGAGGATGCGCATTTTTTCCCCCTCGATCGCCCCGCGGACCTTCAGGATGGGCATTTCGGGCACGGGCCGCACCACCACGTCGCCGGGGGCCGGCGCGCGGAAGGTATCGGTCGCCCCCGGCCGTGCGTACCAATAACTGGTGACCGCGAGGTTGACCTGGCACTTCTTCCAGTGCCAGATCTCCATGTCGAACCGGAAGTCGCGTTGGAAGGGAATGCGGTCGAGAATGTGCCACCGGTTGACGCTCGTGCGTCCGTAGTTGCCCGGCCCGTCGCACCGGGTCTGGTTGTGGTACGCATGGGTGAAAAGCAGCGGGTAGCACCATGCATAGCCGTAATAGTCTTCGGTGCCGGTGCCGAAGTGGCTGGGGAAGGTCTCGCCGTCGACGTAGATCTTTTCGTCGCCCTCGCCCCACCAGTCCTTGACCGGATTGTCGATCGAGAAGGCCACCCCGGCGAACACGCCTTGTCCCTTGGCCGTCAGGTAGTTCCAGTCGACCTTGGGGTCCGTGGGAAAATCGAAGGCGGCCCGCCACTTGGCATGGAAGAGCATGGTGGCGTCGGTCCACCGATACGGCTCGGTGACCAACGCACCGCGCACGGTGACCGGCGCCCGGCCGAGGTTGCGCAGGCGGAGTTCGGCCGAGGTCTTCCACGGCATGACCCAGCGCGATTCGAGCGCCCCCTCCTTGGTCACGCCCAGCGGGAGCGACTGGTACGGGTTCAACCCGGGGGCGGTGCCGAAGAAATCGCCCAGCGGCGTCTGGATCGTCTGCCGGCCGTCGCAGGTCATCTCGAGCAGCGTGCTGCGTAGGGCCGGCTCGTCGCGGTCGCCCGACGGCGTCCAGCGCACGCCGAACCGCGTGATCGCGCGCGGGCCCGACAGCGTAGCCACCACCGCCGATTGGCCCGGCGCGACGGTCACGTCGAAGGATTGGGTCTGGGCTTCGGGCCCGGGCTTGGCCTTCTCGGGAGCTTCCATGCGCGCGATCGCCGCCTGGATCTCGGGCGCCAACGCGGCGATCTGCTCGACCCGGAACGACTCGACCGGCGTGCCCCGCGCATAGGTGCGATAGTTGACGTGGTAGTAGAAATTGCCCTGGTCGCTGGTGACCTTGCAGTGTTTCGCGTAGGGGATGGGGAAGTAGAGGTTCCAGCCCTTGCTGTACTCGCCGGCGATCGGGCGCGGCAGGCCGGGGAACTTGCCGCCCAAGAGATCCGACATGGTCGCCACGAGGGCCGGGGTATCCGAGCCGTCGAGGTAGATTCGCAGAACGCCCGCGGGATTGGCGGACCAGATCCGCACGATCGCGCCGGGGCCTTCGGCGTCCATCATGACGTGCTCCTTGCGGCCGTCACGCGATTCGACGCGCAGGTATTGGCCGCAGTCGCCATTGGCGAACCAGTTTTCGCTGGGCGACTTCGCCGCCCGATCGTACGACGAGAACTGCTTGCAAGTGAAGGGGGGCGAGGGGAACTCGGCCATGCCGGCCAGGTCGGTCATCTCGGCCAGAAGGGCCTTGGTCGTGATCGGCCCCCGTTCGGCGCCCGACACCGAACTCGCCCAGACCGCGACGATTGCCGCAATCGCCAGCCCAAAGACCGCAGGTGCTTTGCTCATGCGTGGAACTCCTCGGATCTTGTCGTGACGGCACAAGACCGGGGGCACAGGCTCTCCCCGGCTCGGCCCCATTATGGCAAGCGGGCGTCCGATCCGTCACGCCCTCCGCCGGACGGGAGCAGTGTACTACGGCCGAGGGCGCACGACAACCATCTTCGGGTCCGCGGTGCGTACGTTTCCATGATCGTCTGTCGCGAGCACGGAGAAGACGTGATAACCCGGCGTCAGATTGGTCGCGGTGAGCTGAGTCGGCCCCTGGGTGATTTCGCCGAGTTTCTTGGCCCCATCGTAGAAGGCCATCTTTTTCCAGTTTGGAAACTTGCTCGCATCGACGACGATGGGCACACTCGCTCCCGGGGCCAGAGCCGGCATGGTGGGCCAGCAGTTGCCCGGTGACGTGATCGTCAAGGGCTTGTCGTAGGTGGAATAGGCCCGATACATGAAGGCGAGGTCCTCGTTTTGCAGCCAGCTCGAATGGCCAAGGTCGCCTTTGAACTCCCTGGCCGGATAGATCTTCGTGAGGCCGCTCTTCCACGTCGTGTTATCGGCGATCCAGCCAGTGGAAGGATCGATGTCGACGAGCTTGATGGGGCCTTTGGTCACATCGCCGTCGTTCGGATAGCGGGCACGCACGGCGGCGTCCAGCAGCGGCATTCCGAGCACATCCTGCCGGTTCTCGTCGTAGGCGTGGCCGAGACCCTGCCGTTCCAGCCAGGCAAACTGCCCGCCCTTCGGACGATAGGGCGCAAACACTTCATCAATTCTGGCCGGTCCGGTGCTGGGATCGACACCTGGAGCCGGAGGGGCATTGAACCCTTCTTTTTCGCCCGTGATGCTGATCGAGGGGACGCGGAGCAGTGCGTCGCTCACCGGCGGGGTGACTCTCCTCTTGAAGTTGTACGGCGAGCCGTAGCTGACTGCGGCGATCGTCTT
>JANLFZ010000038.1:7487-9726 GCA_024653385.1 Thermoguttaceae bacterium
CGAAGACCATCAAGTTGAAGGCGAAGCCCCCGCCCGCGGAGAAGCCGACGCCAACATACGGCGCGTTGACCAACTCAGGATGGTGGGAAGCCGTGGCGATCACCTGGATACAGTCCTGAAACGCCCGGAAGATCCTGTAGTGCTTCGCCCGAACGGTGTCCTTCGCCGGCGGCGGAGCACGGCCTGGGGAGCCGGCCGTGCTTGTGCTGCCGACGAGTGCGAAATCGTGCAAATGCATGAACTGGCGGTAATACTCGCAAGTGGTCCAGTCGTACCGCGAGTCGCCTCCGGCATAACACCCATTGACCAACAGGCCCCGCACGGTCTTGAGTCCCTCGGGGATGACCACAACGTAGTTCCCCGTTGCGAGGTCGTCGTAGTTGTAAACCAGGTACCGATCCGCGCCCACAGTGACCACGGAGGAGGTTACGGTGGACGTGGTGCGAGCGGGCGCCGGCGGCGACTTGCCCTGTACGGCGTTCGTGTTTGGGGCGGCAGTCCCGGCGATTAGATTTGGTGTGGCGGCCGGTGCGACGCTGTCAACGATGATGCCCGACCTTGCCGCCGCACCCGCGAACGGTTCGAGATCGGCTGCGTACGGCGCTACTGCCGAACCGACTAGCGCCAACCACGAGACGGAAATGATCGATCGAGGTTTCACGCCCACGTTCCTTTCCCTGTGATGGCGTCCGAGGCTACTGGTTGCCCGTCAGGATTGTGCCGGGATGGAGGGCCAAATCGATGAACAACTCGGTACCGTAACCCTTGACGGTGTTTCCGAAAATCACGTGCTTCCCGGCGTTCGGCTTGGCGGGCGAGGCCACGTAGATCCCGTAACGCCCCGAGCCGGTAATCGTGTTGCCGGTGACCGTCGAGCCGTCGACGCCATGACCGGCTATCATGATGCCCGGTCCGGTCCCCATCGAAAACGTATTGTTCTTGATGGTGAGAGACTGAGGCGGCGGACCCTCGCCGCGAACGCCCATCGCGGAGCCCTTGACGATGACGGTGTTGCCGGTGAACGACGTATCGTGGGCCACCAGATGGACGCATTGGTTCCCATCCCCCTGGTAGGTGAACGTGTTGTCGGCGATGTGGATGTTTCCGACGTAGCGTTCGTAGCCTGGTCCGACGCAGTCCGCCAGGACGCAGCCCCAGCCTTCGCCGGCGGTAATGCGCCCGCAAGTCACCGTGTTTCCGCGGAACACGATGTCCGTCCCGCCGATCATCAGTCCCACGCTGGTGCGGTCGTTGGGGTGGAGCCGGAACGTATTGTTGAGGAACTGGATGTCCGCGGCATACTCGCCCATTCCGCCTTGGACGATCTCGAACGTGTTCCCCTCCCAGACTCCGTGGCGGCTGTTTCGCTGAGTCATCTCCATGACGGCGTAACCTGGGCCCACCGAGGTGAAGACGTTCCGCAAGAACCGGAATCCGTTCAGAGTGTTCAGGTTGTAGTCAATGACGTTCCCGCCGCCGATCGACGTGTCGTTGATGAAATGGCAGTCCTCCGCGGTGAATCCGAACACTTCGGTGACGGTCAGCGGCTCAGCCCCTTCCACGATCAGGTTCTTCACGCCGACGTTCGTGGTTGCGAGCCGGGTCACGTTGGCGATCCAGGGGGATCTGAACGAGCGGCTCAGGGGCTCCTTCAGCCGGAGCTGCCCGGTCAATGGGTTCACTGAGCTGATTTGGCCTGTTTCCGTCGGGATGACGTCCCCTTCGGTGGTCTCGTAAATCGCCACGTAGTCTCCCGGCCGGAACTTCGATGCGTCGGAAGGAGCCACCAGCGTGACCTTGGGGCTGTGGGCCTGGGTGGCCTTTAGCGCAAAAAAGCCACCGTTGTACTGACGGTTCTGAAAACGAATCACCTGGTGATCGGCGCCAAAGGCGAGCACCGAGTTTCGGACCGTTTCGGCGCCTTGGGGGATCGGGTGTCTGCCCTTGGGCCCTTGGAGCAACTTGGCTCCGGTTTCTCCGCAGAGCATGACGTTCGATTCGATCTGCAAGTTGTAGAAGGCCCAGGGGTGGGAACTGGGAAACGCGGAATCGAGCAGATAGGTGCCTTTCGGAAAAACGACACGTCCTCCGCCACGGCTGGCGGCTGCCGCGTTGATCGCCCGTTGAATGGCCGGCGTATCGTCCGTGGCCCCGTCGCCTTTGGCTCCGTAGTCCACGACGTTGAAGGTCCTCACCGTGTCACCGGCAACCGGTTGGGAAGTCGGCACGACCGCGGGTG
>JANLFZ010000038.1:9736-14666 GCA_024653385.1 Thermoguttaceae bacterium
TGATAATCGGAACGCCGCCCACGCCGTGCACCATTGCCGATCGACCGTGCTGTTGGCATACCCCTGGTAGGTCCACAGAAGATCGCCCGCCGAGGGATCAATGCAGGTTGCGCTATAGTTGCTGAAATTCGTGGCGGCGAGGCCGGCGTACTTGAAGACGGTCGTGCCCCGGACCGCCACCACCGGCGGCCGCATCGTGCCGGCCGGGTCGCCGGCGGCGTGCATCATGACGCACACCGACGGAAACTCCGTCGCCGACGTCCGCGTGCATCCGATGCCGATGTTCCCCTGGCCGTCCACCGCCATCGAAGGGTAGAGGTAGTCGTGATCGGGATCGTCCACGAAGCCTTCCTGGAGCAACGCGCCGTCGCGAATGCGCACTTCGTACCAGAGGATGCCCGGGCGCGAGTCGGCGGTGCGCTGCGCTCCGTTGCAGCCGAACACGCTGCCACCGTGGACGAAGGCGCAGTTGTTCCGGCGGCCACCGGATTGCACCAGTTTGACGCCGCCGTCCGGCTGAATTCCCTGCATCCTCGGGACCGCATAGGTCCTGCTCAGGCGAATCGTCTGGACCTCGGAGATGCTGGGCTTCAGCCCGGACCAGGTGATCTTGTAGAGGTACAGCTTGCCGCATGTCGGGCCGCCGAATTCATTGTTCAACAGGACCGCGGGCGCGTCGGGCGCCTTGTTCGGGTCGAGGTCCATGGCCGGAAAGGCTGCATAGACCAGTTTCGAGAACGTCGTGGCACGGCTGAGCAGCGGTCCGGCAGGCGCGATGGCGTCGGCCTTCGGGATCACATAAAGATCCAGTGCCTCCTTCAAGTCGCCGGCCCCGTTGGCGCACGAGAGGTACAGTCCGTTCTTATCCACGCCGACCTTCATCCCCGGGTCGATCTCCGGCAACGGGAGTCGGGTTCCCCGCCACGGCTGCGTGGGATCGGAGGAAACCGAGACGGCCAAGAACGGGACGCCGGGGCTGGTTCCCGCGCAGGTGGCGAACCACCGCTGCGACAGGGGGTCATACACGATCCAGGGATCGTTGGCGTCCTTCGGAGGAACGACCGACCCGGCCGGCTCGACGCGGCTCCAGAACTCGTGCTGGGACAGGTGCCGCAGCACCTTGCCCGTTGTCTTGTCGTGCACGGTGAATCCGCCCTCGGTGAAATCGACGACGTGGCCTGGCCCGACCGCTCCCATGACATTGGCCGCCGCCTTCCAGCCGGGCCCCCGGTTGCCCTCGAAGCTCGAGACGACCTGCACATCCGCCCCGCGAGCCGAGAACGACGCACTCGCCATTACCAAGAGCCCGAGAACCACGACAGACCGTCTCATGCGACCCGCTCGCTGTCTTGGAAACCACCGTCCGGATCATCAAAACTGCAATAGGATAGCATCGTAGTCGCGTGCGCGGGCAGCGACAACCGGTGTGCCACCGCCTGACGGCTGGCGACACCGGCTTTTTTCTCAGATCCGAGAACGCCTGCCCGGCAGTGGTCAAGCGGTGGCGCGTGGATGGGATTGGCGGAAAACGCGGGCACCCGCGCCCTTGCCATCGGCCGGATTTCGGGATAGGCTCCCAGAAGGGTAGTCTATCACGAGCACGCAAGGACCCGCCATGTCGCGCACGGCCCGTATCCACCGCAAGACCGCGGAAACCGACATCGCCTTGGAGCTGAACCTCGACGGCACCGGCGCGGCGCGCATCGGCACCGGCGTCGGTTTCTTCGATCACATGCTGACGCTCCTGGCCGCGCACGCGTCGGTCGATCTGGTCGTGGAGGCCCGGGGCGATCTCCACGTGGACCAGCACCACACGGTCGAGGACGTGGGCATCTGCCTTGGGCAGGCCCTGCGCGAGGCGCTGGGTAGCAAGGCCGGCATCGGCCGGTATGGCCATTTCATGCTGCCGATGGAAGAGTCGCTGGTCTCGGTCGCGATCGACCTGGGCGGCCGGCCGTTCTTCGCCTTCGACGTGGCGTTTCCCACGGCGAAGATCGGCGAGTTCGACAGCGAGCTGGTGTACGACTTCTGGCAGGCGGTCTCGACGCACGCGCCGTGCAACCTGCACGTGATCTTGCACTCGGGGCGCAACAGCCATCACATTGCCGAGGCGGTATTCAAGGCCGCCGCGCGCGCGTTGCGCATGGCCATCGCCCTCGATCCCCGGCACCAGGGCATTCCGAGCACCAAGGGCGTGCTGTGAGGCGAAGCCTCGTTCGCCAGACCCGCGCGTGGGCAGACCGTGCCCCCGCGCGCTTCGATCAGCGCTTGGGCACGAACTTGTAGATTTCCACGTAATCGAACTCGGAGGGAGTTGCGTCGAGGCGGCCGACGTCGACGAACGGGAACCGCTCGCGCGACACCAGGTCGTAGCGCGCCGACATCGTGGCCAACCAGCGGGCGGCGGCCTCGTGGTCGTACGTCTGGCGCGCCCCGCGGTACTCGACGCACCGCAGCGGCCAGTCGGCGGCAATGCGGTCCCATCGCGGGGGTTCGCCTCGGGCGTGACGCGGCGAGTAGATCCGCTGGTTGCAAAGGTACAAGCACGACAGCCCGTACCGGTACGTGGCAGGCGAGAAATCGAGCCCCAGGTCGGTCTTCAGGCACACGGTCTCGCCCTCGAACTGGGCGGAGAACCAGAACCAGCGGGCGAAGTCGCGGGCGCGCATCACCGTGGAACTCTTGGCCGGACGGGCGAAGTCCCGCGCGATCGACCCGGCGCCAAAACCCGCCAGCAACACGAAGACCCCGACCACGGCGGCGCGCGGGACGGGGCGCCTGGCGTATCGCAGGGCGAAGATCGTCGCCGCGCCGATCCCGGCCAGCAGGCAGAACGCGGGGGCCATGAAGATCTGGAACTTGGTCATCTGACCGTACGGATACCGGTGCAGGGCGGCGGCGACGAACGAGACGGCCAAGGGCGCCACGAGCAGTCCCGCCAAGAGCCCCTGCCGTCGCCGGCACAGCGCCACCAGGCCGGCGGCGCAAAGCAGAAAAGTCACCGAGCTGCCGCCCCGGTGGCCGCCGATCGGGTACGCCAGCATGTCGCTGGTATGGGCGTCCAGCAGCCAGACCGCCAGCTTCAGCGGCTCGCGCAGCGGCGGGAAACCTTGTTTCCAGCACTCCTGCATCACGGCAAGCGAGCGCTCGCTTTGATGGATCGCGGAGACGGCAAACAAGGCCGCGAAACTCAGCGCCAACATCGCATTGAACGCCACCCAGGCGATCCAGCCGCGGCGCCTGGGCCGACGCCACAACACGGCGGCGACGAACAGGCTGACCCCGCCGCCGACGAACACGGCCGGGTACGAGAAGCCGACCGCCACGGGCGCCAGCGCCGCCAGACCCCAGAGCCACCCGGTCGCCGGGCGCCGATACCACTCGACGGCCAGCGCCACCATGGCCAGGGCCGCGAACAGGTCGCCCGCGTACTGCTTCGCCTCGGCCGCATAGCGGATGGGCGGATACGAGACGGCAAACAGGGCCACGGCGGCCACCAGGGCCGTGCCTCGCAGCAAGCGCTGGGCAAGCCGCCGGAAGACGAACAGCGACGCCACGCCAAACAAGAGCGGTACCAGGCGCAGCGCGTACTCGTTGAACCCGAGGCACACGACCGCCGTGCGCTGCGCCCACAAGAACAACAGAGGGGCCACCTGATAGTAGTCGAGCGCTTGGGTCAGATCGAGGTATCCCCGGTCGATCAGATTGACCGACAGGAAGCACTCGTCTTCCCACAGGGGAAACCTCAAGGCATAGCGCAGCAGGCGCGCCGCAAGCCCCAAGGCCACGAAGAACCAGACCCAACGGGCCGCCTCGCGGTCGGTCAGGGGGTCACGGACCTGGGCCAGGATTCGCCAGGGCGGGCAGCGGTACCCGACATCCGATCCATCCGACGGTGCCCGGCGGGCCGCGCCCGCGTGGGTACCGGCCGTTGCGACGGGCTCACTCACCGAGGCCCCCCCGGGAACCCGAATCCCTCGGAGGTCATCTCCTTCAGCTTGGCCTTCTGTTCGGGCGTCAGCACGCTGAGGGTCTTGTCGATGGCCTCCTGCTGGAGCTTCTGCGTTTTCTCCTGGAGTTCATCGCGGACCTTGCGGAGTTGCTCCTTCTGATCGTCGGTCACGCCCAGGCGCTCCAAGGTTCGGGGATTGTACAGCATGACCGTGGCCCGGGCGCGGAAGACGATTTCCTCGAAACGCTGCACCTGGTGCGGTAACAAGAGTGCCTCGATCTTGGCGCGGGTGTCGGCGGCCACCTCGGCCATGCGTTTGGCGGTCTTCTCGCGCTGGGCCGCAAGTTGTTTCTTCTGTTCTTCGGGCGGGAGCTTTCGGAAGGTCTCCCAGTTCTCGGGACGCCAACCCTCTTGGACCTGCCGGCGGTACTGGTCGGCAATCTCGCGGAGCTTCTTCTTCTGCTCGTCGGTAAGCTCCAGTTCCTTCTGAACGCTCTCGGCGCCGAGCATACTGTACCCGGGCAATCCGTACAGGGGCGACCAGGCGCCCGGGCCCGCGCCCGGCGGCCCGAACATGGGCTTGGGCTGTGGGCCCAACTTGGGTTGTTGAGCCAGGGCCGACGGGATTAAGGCGGGCGCGGCCAGCGCCGCCAGCCAGAGACACTGCCAGGAAAACCGTGACATGACCAGCTCCTTTCGCCGTGGCGGAGAGCGGGCCGAGGTCCCCCCCGGACGGTCGGCGCACCCCCTCCGCGCCGCGACGCCATTAGAACGCGCCGGTCGGAAAAAGTCACCTACCCCGGTCGGATTTTTATGACCGCCCGCGGCATCCACCCCCGCCCCAAGCCAACCGGCGCTACTTCATGTTCATGCTCATCAAGAACTCGGCGTTGGTCTTGGTCTTGGCCAGCCGGGTGGTGAGCAGTTCCATGGCCTCGGGAGGGTTCATCTCGTTGAGCACCCGCCGCAGCACGCACA
>JANLFZ010000038.1:14676-21619 GCA_024653385.1 Thermoguttaceae bacterium
CGCACACGCGGCGGTACTCCTCGGGATCCATCAGCATCTCTTCGCGCCGCGTGCCGCTGCGATTGATGTCGATCGCCGGCCAAATGCGCTTGTCGACCAGGCGGCGGTCGAGCACGATCTCGAGGTTACCGGTGCCTTTGAACTCCTCGAAGATCACCTCGTCCATCTTGCTGCCGGTGTCGATCAGGGCCGTGGCAATGATCGTCAGCGAGCCGCCTTCCTCCACCTTGCGTGCCGAGCCAAAGAACCGCTTGGGCCGTTGGAGGGCGTTGGCATCGACCCCCCCCGAGAGGATCTTGCCCGAGTGCGGACACTCGGCATTCCAGGCCCGGGCCAAGCGCGTGATCGAGTCGAGGAAGATCAGCACGTCGTGCCCGTACTCGACCATCCGCTTGGCCTTCTCGATGACCATCTCGGAGACCTGGATATGGCGCGAGGCGGGCTCGTCGAAGGTCGAGCTGATGACCTCGCAGTTCTTGCCCTTGACCTGGCGCTCCATGTCGGTGACCTCTTCGGGTCGTTCGTCGATCAAGAGCATGAACACGTAGAGGTCGGGGTAATTGTGCAAGGCGGCCTTGGCCATCTTCTGCATGAGGATCGTCTTGCCCGCCCGCGGAGGGCTGACAATCAGGCCGCGCTGGCCGAAGCCCACCGGCACGATGAGGTCGGTGACGCGGGTGGCCAAGTCGTCGGGGAAGGCCTCCATGACGATCCGCTTGTCGGGGTGCAGCGGCGTGAGGTCGTCGAACAGCACCTTGGTCGACAGCAGGTTCGGATCCTGATAATTGATCGCCTCGACGCGCAGCAAAGCGAAATAGCGTTCGTTCTCCTTCGGTGGGCGAATCTGGCCGGAAACCGTCGCCCCGGTGCGCAGGCCGAACCGCCGGATCTGGCTGGGCGAAACGTAGATATCGTCGGGGCACGAGAGGTAGTGGTAGTCCGGGCTGCGCAGGAAGCCGAAGCCGTCGGGAAGGACCTCGAGGGTCCCCTCGCCGTACATCAGCCCGTTCATCTTCACCCGCTCTTTGAGGATCTTGAAGATCAGATCCTGGCGTTTCATCCCGGCGATGTCGGCGAGATTGTCCTTGCGGGCCTCTTCGATCAGTTCGGCCATCGACATCTTCTGAAGTTCGGCGATGTGGGTATCGCCCGACTGCTTGATCTGCTCGTAGCGCTGATCGGCCTCGTCGCCGAGCAAGTCGCGTTCCTCGGCCAATTCCTCGGCGAGGGAGAGCGGCTCGCTGTCGTCGTTGAACAGGTCCTCGCCATCCTTGGAAGTGCGTGGCGGTTCCTTGGGGGCAAGCGGCGGCCGTTCGCCCCGGACCGCGGAGGCTCCTTTCCGCGGTTTGGCCCCCGACTCGGTTTCTTTCGAAGACGACATGGCACGATGCTCCTGAAGGGTCTTTGGGCCGGCACACGGAAGGCGCCGGCGGTGGGTTCAATCACACGATCCGACCGAATGGACGGACATCAAGACGCGTACGAGTAGACGACTTCGAACGACGGGGAAGACTGCGATTATGCCGATCGACGCGCGCCTGCGGAGGCGGCCCGACGGGGTGTGGCGGGAACGAGTGCCGCGAAAGTCAGCCGACCAGGCGGCGCCAGAACGCCTCGAGCTGGGCCCGGGTCTGTTCCGGCGAGCCGGAGTTGTCCACTACCCAATCGGCTTGCTTCCGCTTCGACTCCAACGATTCCTGGACGCCCTCACGTTCGGCAAACTCCTTCTCGCTCCAACCACGGGCCAAGGCGCGGGCCAGCCGTAGTTGCCGAGGCGCGTCGACGAACATCAAGACATCACACAACTTAACCCAACCGGCCTCGAAAAGCAACGGCGCATCCAGAACAGCCACCCGATACCCCTCGGCAGCCCTCCGGCGCGCCTCCTCTTGCAACCGCTGTCCAATCCTCGGATGGGTGAGACGCTCGAGAAATGAGCGTTCGCGCGGACCGTCCGGCGGGGGGGAAAAAACGAGTTCCGCCACCCGTCGTCGGTCAATCTCGCCCCTCGCATCGAGGATCTGCGGCCCCCATCGCTCGATTGCGGCTTGCCGAACCTCTGGACTTCGAAGGACTTCGTGTCCCGCTCGATCGGCATCAAGTCGGCACGCGCCCAATCGCTCGAGCAGGGTTGCGACCAGGGTCTTGCCGCTGGCAATGCCCCCGACGAGGCCGATTACCCGAAGTCCGCTGACCCACGGACGTGGGGGAATATTTTCCCCAACCGGGCGGTCCACTCTGCAATCTACCGGGGCTTCACACGGCTTGGGATGTCCGTCGTTCGCCATGGGACCCTCACTGGCCCGGTGACCACGGCCCGAGGTCCGCCCAGTTCGGGCCGACCTTGACGTCCACTTTCAGCGGAACTTCCAACGGCCGGACGCCCGACATCTCGGCCACGACCAGGTGGGCCAGTTCGTCGAGATACCGGTCGGGAACCTCGAACACCAGCTCATCGTGGATTTGAAGGAGCATGCGTGCGGGCAGCTTCTCGTTTCGCAGACGGCGGTGGATCGCGACCATGGCCAACTTGATTAGATCGGCGGCGGAGCCCTGCACGACTGTGTTGATGGCCGTGCGCTCGGGGAGGTTCCGTTGCCGGCCGGCCTCCGCGCGGACCCCGCGGATCGCCCGCTGCCGGCCCAGGATCGTGCTGACATAACCGCTGCGATAGCACTCGGCCAGCACGCGGTGCAAGAATGCCTCGATGCCGGGATAGCCGTCGAAATACGTGTCGATGAACCGGGCGGCTTCTTCCTTGGAGATGCCCAGCTCGCGCGACAATCCGAACGGCGTCTGGCCGTAGATCACCCCGAAGTTCACCGCCTTGGCCTGGCGCCGCATGTCGGGGGTCACTTGATCGAGCGGCACGCCATAGATCTGGGCCGCGACCTGGGCGTGGATGTCTTCGTCGCGGGCGAACGCCTCGCACAAGCGGCGGTCGCCCGAGAAATGGGCCAGAACCCGCAGCTCGATCTGCGAGTAGTCGGCCGCCAAGAGCGACCAGCCCGGCTCGCCGGGCACGAACGCCGAACGGATCTCGCGGCCGGCCTCGGTGCGGATGGGGATGTTCTGAAGATTCGGATCGCTCGAACTGAGCCGGCCGGTGGCCGTCACCGCCTGGTGGAACGACGCATGAACCCGGCCCGTCGCCGGGTGGACCATTTGCGGCAGGGCGTCGACGTAGGTGCTCTTCAGCTTGGCGTATTGGCGATATTCGAGAATCTTGGCGGGCAGCGGGTGGACGCGGGCGAGTTCCTCGAGCACCTCGGCATCGGTGCTCGGGCCGGTCTTGGTCTTCGAGACCACGGGCAATTTCTGCTCGGCAAACAACACCTGCTGAAGCTGCTTGGGCGAGCCGATGTTGAACTCGTGCCCGGCCAGTCGGTACACCTCTTGTTCCAATGCGGCGATCCGCGCGCCGAACCGCCGACTCAATTCTGCCAACCGGCCGCAGTCGATGCGGATTCCGTTGTACTCCAACTCGGCCAGCACCTCGACCAGCGGCACCTCGACCTCGGTGAAAAGCCGCCGCAGGTCGGCCTGATCGAGTTTCCGTTCCAGCACGGGGCGCAGACGCAAGGGAAGCATGGCGTCGTGGCAGGCGTACTCGGCAACGCGGGCCACGGGAACCTCGTCCATGCGCTTCTGCTTTTTGCCCTCGCCGATCAGCTCGGTGATGCTCGTCTTCCCTTCGCCCAGGTAACGCCGCGCGATTTCGTCGAGATTGTGGTTGCGCTGACCCGCGTCGAGCAGGTAGCTGGCGACCATCGTGTCGAAGGCCACGCCGCTCAACGCGATCCCCTCGCCGCGCAGCACGATCATGTCGTACTTGAGGTTCTGCCCCACCTTCTCGATCGCGGGGTCTTCCAGGACTGGGCGTAGGGCATCGAGGGCCGCGCGGGCATCGAGATGACGTTCGCCCGGCGGGGCGCTCAAAGGCAGGTACCAGCCCTCGGTGCCGTCCCAGGCAAGCGAGATGCCCACCGCCTGGGCCCACCGCGGCCAAACCGCCGTGCCGCTGGGCGCCTCGGCAAGGTTCTTGGTCTCCAGATCGACCGAGATCGCCCGCTGCCCTCGGAGCCTGGCGAGCAATTCGGCGAGGGCCTCGGGCGTATCCACCACGTGACAGGCGCCGGGGGTGGGGGCCTTTCGAGGCGCCGGGCGCTGCCCTAGCGCGTCGAACTTGACTCCGATGCCCCGGAACCCCCACTGCCGGAACAACTGCTGGACGCGATCCGGATCGATCCGCCCCACCGCGGCCGAGGCCCAAGGAATCTCGCACGGCACCTGGGAGTTCAAACGGACCAGATCCCGGCTCAACAGGGCCTGCTGCCGGCCTTCGATCAGGTTCTGCCGGCGCTTGTCGCCGGCGATCTCTTCGGCATGTTCAAAAATGCCTTCCAAGGTCCCGTACCGCTGAAGCAACTGCGCGGCCGCCTTGGGACCAATCAGAGGAACGCCCGGCACGTTGTCGGTCGAATCGCCCACCATCGCCTGGAAATCGACGACTTGCTCGGGCGCGATCCCCCACTCCTCGTGCAGGGCCTGGCGGTCGAACACCTGGTCCTTGCGGAGGTTGTACAGCCTCACGCGGTCGGTGATGAGCTGCCGGCAGTCCTTGTCGGCCGTTACCAGAAAACACTGGCCGCCGCGCTGTTCCGCCTGGCGCGCGATCGTCGCCAGGATATCGTCGGCCTCGTACGAAGCGCACGACACCGCCGGAATGCCCAACGCCTCGATCAACCGGTGGATCGATTCGATTTGAATCGCCAGTTCCTCGGGCATGGGCGGCCGGTTGGCTTTGTACTCCGGATACAAGTCGTGCCGGAATGTCCGGCCCACGTCGAATGCGCAGAAAAGGTAGTCGGGCTTCTTGTTCTCCAACAAGAACAACAGGTCGCGCGCGAAACCGTACACCACTCCGACCGGCTCGCCACTGGGACTGCTCAGTTCGGGCAGTGCGTGAAAGAGTTGGTAAATCAGCGAATGGGCATCGATGACGTAGACCGTCTTGCCCTCGAGGCTCGCCGAAGACGCCTCCTGGCTCGGCAGCGCCGGCCTTTCCGCCCCTAAAGGCAATTCGCGGGAAGGCCCCTCGCGCGTCTCGCCCGCCGTCGGCCTGCCTTCGTCGGCTGGTCCGCGCGCGGCCGCATCCGGTTCCGTCTCGAAGAACGATCGCTGCCGGGAGGGCTTGGGCATTGGGCTGGGCACGGAGAAGGTGCCTTGGAAAGAAGATGGCGGCCCCGAAAACAAGTCGAATCCCGTGGGATTCTATTCCCACGATCGGGGGCTGTCAAGGTAGGGATGGATCGGGGAATAGGGGCGGGATCGGCCTTCTTCGTCCCTGTCCCTCACGGCGTGTACACAATTATACCACCCCGAAGCGCCAGCGAGGGCCGCGCCCCGACGTGCCCGCTAATAAGGTGCAAGGGTTTCGCCCTCGCTGGCGCTTCGGGCTGGTGGTTACCCTCGCTGGCGCTTCGGGTTAGTATGGTATCATGATGCCGGGAGACGATCCGGAGTCCGAGTCATGCCGCAAGAATTCGACCCGTATCACCAGTGGCTGGGCATTCCGCCTGAAGACCAGCCCCCCCACCACTACCGGTTGCTTGGCATTCCGGTGTTTGAAGAGAATGCCGAGGTGATTCAAACTGCGGCGGACCGGCAGATGGCCCACTTGCGGACGTATCAGACCGGGCCGAACGCGGTGCTGGCGCAGAAGCTGCTCAACGAAGTGGCGGCGGCGCGGGTCTGTCTGCTGCGCGAAGACAAGAAGGCAGCCTACGACATCCAGTTGCGGAGCCGTTTGGCTCCGCCAGTGGTTGGCGACACGCCCGCGCCGGTCGTCTTGCCGGTGGACGTGGGGGCCGATTGGCCATCATCCTCCCAGCGGGCGCGTTTGACGCGCGGCAAGGGCGGCCCGATCTTCGCGGCGGTGGGAATCGGCGCGATGGGTTTGGCCGTGCTGGCCTTGCTGGCGTTCGCATGGCGGGGTCGTCCCGCAGCCGCGCCGGCCGTGGTGCAGGCTCCCGGCGACCGTCTTGGGCCTTCGTCGGACGGGAAGACCGCGTCGGCTGCGGCCTCGCCGGCGGCCGCGAAGCCGCCGGTCGAAAAACGTCTTGAACCGCCGCCCGCGCCGAAAAAAGCGGACCCCGGCGCGCCCGAGGATCCGAACTCGCCTCTCAGGAGCGATCCCGGAACCGATCGGACGCCGCCTCCTCCGGTGGGCAAGTCCGACGACACTGGCGAGTCGGGCAAGTCGGGCGACGCGGATCGCGCGGATGGCATGGACGACGCGGAAGACGCCACGCCCGCTCCCGAAGGCGCTGCTCAGCCGACGCGTCCTCCGGTTCCCGACGCAACCACGCAGCAGCGCATCCGCCAGCAGATCGACGATCTGTACAACACCTCGGCAAAGAAGACCGCGGCCGAGAAACTCGCGTTGGCCGCGGAACTGGTCCGGTTGGCACGCAATCCCGAGGGCAAGGCCGACGAAGCCTTTGGGCTGTTGAGTCGGTCCGCGGAGCTTGCCGCGGAGGCGGGCGATGCGGCGGCCACACTGGTTGCCGTCGAAGCCTTGAGCGAGCGGTTCGAGATCGACGGGCCGGCGCTGAAGGACAAGATGCTGGCACGCTGCGCGGAACGCGTCGTGGGCCCAGCGGCCACCGAAGCGTTCGTCTCCGCCGCCGAGGCGGTGATCGACGAGATGGCGTCGGACGAGCGGTTCGACCTCGCCCTGAGCGTGGCCTCGGCCTGCGACCGGCTGACCGAGCGCCCTTCAGGCCGCGCGCTGCGCAAGGAAGTGCATGCGCGTTTTCTCGCGGTGCGGCGCCTTCACGAGCGCTGGCTGGTGTACCGGAAAGCTCTGGAACAACTGAAGGCCAGCCCGGAGGACCGCGATGCCAATCTCGCCGTGGGAGCGTGGCGGTGTTTCGTCGCC
>JANLFZ010000003.1:0-9048 GCA_024653385.1 Thermoguttaceae bacterium
GGCGCCTTGACGCCGTGGGTCGGAAGCGCGAACTGCCCGCGGGCGTCGGTGACGACCCGACGCGGCGAGCCGCGCACGCCGACGCGGGCGTCACGAACCGGCCCGTTCTCGTCGACCACGCAACCCCGAATGCAGGTCGTCGCCCATCCGGCCGCGGTTTCGCTCGATTCCGCGCCGGTCCCGAACGCCGAGAGCACCAGCAGCGGCCCGGAGGTTATCGCCAGCGCGAGAAGCAGTCGATGCATGGCGTTTTCTCGAGCATCGCGGGGCGTCGGGCCAGGGGGGCCGCGCTCGCTGCGATGGCGCAGGTCCAGCCGGTCTGCCCAACGCTCGGTTTGTCGGGCCTAGCGATTCGCCGGCTGGTTCTTGTCGATCCAGTCTTCCCAAGCCTTGCTGGCCTCGAACCATTGAAGGCCGGTGGCGTTGGGGGGCGGCCCAAGGTCTACGCCCAGGAGTTTGACCAGCACGTCATGGGCCGTGGTGGCGACCAGCGTGCTGCGGTCGCGCAAGGCGGCGGCCAACTCGCGGTACAGGGGCAGGCCCCGATAGCCCACGGCACTTGCGGCGGCGGCCCGGATCTCGTCGTCGGGATCCTTCAGCTTCGCGCGCAAGGTTTCTTCGCTCATTCGGGCGAGCCGTTGACCGAGCATGCCCCGCGCCGCGGGCTTGACGCGGTCTGGCACCCGGGCGACGGCTTGAGCAAGGGCCTCGGTGTACTCGGACCCTTTCCGGTTCTTGAGTTCCTCGAGCACTTGGAGTTGAGCCGAATCCCTGGCGTACTCCACCATTTTGACCAACGCGGGGTAATCCCACTGGCTGATCGGCTTGTTCCGCACGCGAAGCATCACGGGATCGCCGGGTTTCAGGGCAAGCTCGTCGCCCAGGGCGACGGGGCCCCCGAGTCGTTCCTGAACCATGCGCCGCAGGCTCTCCAGATATTGGCCGTAGGGCATGCCCGGCCCGGGTCGATCGAGGTTTCGGACGACGTATTCGAGCGTCTTCGGGTCCTTGATTTGGAAGAGCACTTGGGTGAGTTTGGCGCTAAGGGCCATGATGGGGCAACTGGCGCTGAGACGGGCCGCGCGGTTGACGCCGCGGACCAGCGCCGGCACGCACTCGGCACCCTGAAGCGCAGCGAACTGCTCCCGCGCCTTCTGGCCGGCCTGGCCCGGCAGTCGGCCGACATCCCACTCGATGAACCGGTTGACGATTTCATCGTAGGGATCGGGGCGATCGGCGGCCGACGCCCACATCGGTGCCGCCGCGAGGATGCCGCACACCACCATGCCCACGAATCGCTCCGCGCGGTTGCACATGGCACGCCTCCTCGATTCCCGGCTTGGCCCTCGACTTCACCTTACCAAATCGGTTTATCCGCGGCAACGAGCGGAACCGGGGCCGGCCGCGTGGCGGCTTGCGGCGCGGTCGCGGGGGGTGCATCATACAGGGCGATGTTCGTGTGCGGGTGGGCGAGGCCCGCGGGTGGCGCACGGCACCCGGTCGCGTGGGAATCGGCCTTGCGTCGCATGGTTCTTCCGGCTATTCTCCCCCTTCCTTTCGTTCGATGAGCACGACGGGGACGAAGCGGTGTCGTCAGGCCGCCCTGCAAGACCAGTCGCGGCGGTGGGCCGCCCTGTTGGGGGTTGGCCTTCTGGTGCCTCTGGTCGTGGCACGCCTGCTCGAACCGGACCCCCGCGGCCGAGGCACCCATGAGCAATTGGGCTTGCCGCCGTGTAGTTCCGTGGCTCTGCTCGGCGTGCCGTGCCCGACCTGCGGAATGACCACTGCGTGGGCCCATTCGGTTCGCGGGCACATGGTGGAGGCCTTCCGTGCCAGCGCGGCAGGGACGCTGCTGGCCGCCCTGGACTTGGCCGCGGCCCTGTGGCTGCTGGCCAGTGCCCTTTGCGCACGGTGGCTGGGCCGACCGCCCACGCCCCTGTGGGGTGCTTGGCTTGCGGGTGGCGTCCTCGGAGTGACGCTCATCGACTGGGCCTTGCGGCTCTGGACCGTTTGAACATCCTGGGGAACCGCCGATGGAACGTCGCTCCCTTTGCCGCTCACTGCGTCGGGTGCTTATGTCGCTGCTCGCCATCGCCGCCGTCGCCACGGCCGGCTGCACCTCGGCGCTGTTCACCATGGCCTATCTGTTCAAAGGCAACGATGCGCCCGCCGAGTGCAACAAGCTCAAGGACAAGCGGGTCGTGGTCGTCTGCCGGCCTGTCGTCGCCCTTCAGTACCGCAACGCCCGCGTCGAGCACGATCTGGCCGAGCAAGTCAGCGGCCTGTTGCGCAAGAACGTGCCGAAGATCAAGGTGATCGACCACCGCAAGGCCGCCGAGTGGATGGACGAAAACACCTGGGACGAGTACACCCAAGTAGGCAAGGCGCTTCAGGCCGATCTGGTCGTGGGCATCGACCTCGAACAGTTCAGCCTGCTCCAGGGCCAGACGCTCTACCAGGGCCGGGCGAACGTGCGGGTAAGGGTGTACGACTGCAAGACGGGACAGTTGGTCTTCGAGAAGCGCCCGCCGCAGACGGTGTATCCACCCAATCGGGTCGTTCAGACCTCGGAGAAACCCGAGGCCGAGTTCCGCCGAGAGTTCGTGCGCGTCTTGGCCGATCAAATCGCCCGGCACTTCTACGACCACGACCCGCACGCCGACATCGCCCTCGATGCCCGGTCGCTCGAGTAGCGGCCTTCGAAGGCGGAGTGGCTGGCACGTGCGGACCCTGGCCTCATTGCCCAACTTGCTGAATGGCAGGCCCTCACAGCCATACGTGCAACCGGCCGCCGAGCAAGTCGGGTAGTGCGCGGCGCACCCAGTGCTGGATCTGCCGCGCGTCGTATCGCGTGCTGAAGTGCGAGGCGATGATCACCTCGTTCTTGAGCCGATCGCGGCGCTCGACCAAGTCGTCGAGATGCATGTGCCCGAACTTGTGGATCTTCTGCTTGCGGTGGCTCGGCGCCACGAACGTCACTTCGAGGATCAAGACCTCGGCCTCGAACATGGCGGGGCAGTCGTCGAGTCCTTCCGGCGAGCTGTCGCCAAGATAGGCCACCCGAGGAATACGTCGTTCCTGGGTCACCTCGGTCCCCCCAAGACGGAGGTCGCGGATCTCGGGCCCCGAAAGGCCCTGGAACTCGGGCTTGAGTTTCCGTCGCCGCTCCCAGATCACGAAGCCCAGCGAGGGCACCGTGTGCCGCGTGGCGGAGACCGTGGCCACCAACTCGCGAGACAGCTCGATCTCGTCGCCGGGCCGGGTCGGCACGAGGATGCAAGGGAGCCGCCCACGGTCCAGCCGGCTGATCTGCCGCAACACTCGCTGAACCGGATCGACGGCCGATTCGGGCAAGTGGATGGTGGGCGGATCCATCTTCATCATCCGCCGCCGCGCCACGTAGGCCGGCAAGGCCAGGACGTGATCGATGTGGGTATGCGACACGAACCAGGTCGGCGTGCCCATGAACGCCCACGGCTGCGCGCCCAGGTCGAACCCGATCTTGAACTCGGGAACGCGCCAGTAGGTCTGAACCGCCGCCCGCGAAAAGCCCTCGATGGTAATCGCCTTGTGGCTCAGCCGCTTGATCGGTTGGTCGCGGAGTTGCGTGTCGGCTCGGGAGAGTTCGGTCATGCGGGGTTCGTGGTCGCGGGGGTATGGTCGTAGTTGTCGACGGCCGACACGTCCAGCGGTCCGCCGGCATCGGGCCGGGGGTAGATCCAGATTTCCCCAAACGTCGCGTGCTGTTCGAGCGACACCTGGTGATGACGCACCAGTTCCAGGACCGCCAGGAAGATACCCACCAGCCGCGACTTGTGCATGCTGGGATCGAACAGCCCGCTGAAAGCCAGCCGGCCCAGCTCGTCGAGCCGTGCCTGGATCCGGGTCATGTAGACGTGGATGGGCGTATCGTCGTACACGATGTTCGACGGACGGACGAGTTCCGCGGATCGGAGCACTCGCCCGAACGCGCTGACCAGGTCCCACAGCTCGACTTCGTGGATGGGTTCCTCGGCCAGATCCCGCTCCCGAGGGGGAAGGTCGCTCGATCGGCGGGCGTACTGCTGTTGCCAGCGGCGGCTGCGTTCTTCCAGCACGCTGGCGGCGTCGCGGTACTTCTTGTACTCCAAGAGCCGGCGCACCAGGTCTTCCCGAGGGTCTTCGACCGTTTCGTCGACTTCGTCGGCATGCGGCAGGATTCGCTGCGACTTGATCTCCATCAGGGTGCTGGCGACGACCAGGAAGTCTCCGACTGCGTCGACATCGATCTCCTTGAGCACCGCGAGGTATTCGAGGTACTGCTCGGCGATTTTCGCGAGCGGAACCTCCTCGACCTCGACCTCGTGCTTGCGCACCAAGTAATACAGAAGGTCGAGGGGGCCGCGGAAAAGCTCTTGCAGGTCAACGCGGAAATCCATCGGGGGGGGCCCGCCGAACGGGGACGACACGGCATATGCCTGTAGTCTATCCGCTCTCGGAAAAAACGGCGAGGTCAACCCTCGTCGTCCCAGGAGGCGATCTGCCGGCGGGTTTCGTCGAGGGAGAGGCGAACCTGGGGGATTCGGTCGAGGGGGCTCCACGGCTCGGCCTCGGCCGGGTCGGCCCGGAGCTTGCGGACTTCCTCTTCCAACGACTCCAGCCAATTGGGCACGTCGAACCCCACGCCGCTGGGCTCTCGCAAGAAGGGCTCGATCTCGCGTCGGAGTTGGTCGAACGAGGCCGTCGTCGCGCCCGAACGAAGCTCCTCGACGGCCGGGCGCACCAGCGCGCAGAGGCGGTCGACGAGAAGGGGGCGCACGAACCGTTCGCCGATGCGGTCGGCCACGCTGGGAAGACGCATTCCGTACTTGGCGACCAGACGTTCCAACCGCTGGAGATGTTCGTCGGCCACCGGGGCACTCCGCTGGGCAACCATCTCGCGCCACAGGTCGGCCGCCTCGGCCCGACCCGACCGGACAAGCACTTCGTGCGCCAGCGCCACCGGGCGGAGGTTCCAGGCGACGCGATCGTAGCTGGCCTCCAGCCGGAGGAAATCCAACAGCGTGTAGAGCATTTCGCCCCGGTCCGACTGGGTTGTGGTGCTGTTGTAGTCGACGTACTCGCCGTAGTTCTCGACGACCGCCTCGAGGATCAATTCGAGCCAATACACGGCCTGAGCCCTGGGGATCTTCCGGTCGAGGTCTTCCAGGAGCAGGAACCGTTCGTCGTCGGATGCCTCTTCGCGCGACTGGAGCCAACGGCTCACCCCTTGGTGCAAGATCGCGCGGAGGTTGGCGAAGATCATGAATTTCTGGGTGAACAGATCGCCGCCGTAACGTTGGATGAATTGTTTCAGGCCGTGCCAGCGGCTGCGTTCGTCGACGGCTTCGAGGACCGACAGGCGCACGTTGCGGCTATGCGCCAGCCAACGGCGCAGCAGCCGCTCGCTGGCGCGTTCCAACGTCTCCCCAAGCAGGCGCTCGGCCGAGAAGCCCCGCGCGCCGCGCGGCGCCTGCCATGCCTCGGCGGACTCGACCAGGCATCGGAACACGGCGCGACAGCCCGTGTCGAAGAGGCGATCGAATTCGGTGATGGCTCCCGGGCCGGCCGGATGGTTTCGCTCCATCTCCTGGATCACGCCGAGAAGCTGGTAGGTCTCGTTGAGCAGGCCCAGTCGCGGCAACGCGTCGAGCAGCCGGCCGAGGACTTGCTGGAGGGTTCGGGAGACCGCGATGCGTTCCGGGTTTCCGCCCCGGACCGTGGGCAGGTAGAGCAGCGGCTGGCTGGCCAGGGCATCGACCAGATCGGGCCACGCGGCGCGCACGCCCGCGGCATCGCCGCGCACCAGGGCGGCGAGAACGCGGCGCACCGGCGGCTCCCAATCCTCGATGCCGACCTCCGGGGCCGCCGAGCCCAGCATCGCGGAAAGCAGCAGTCCGGCGTCGGCCGTTTCGACCGCCGCGGAGATGATCCGGTCGAGCAGCGCTTCCTTGACGGCCCGGCGCCGGTCGTATTCGACCAGCGAATCGTGCGTCCCGCGTGGGGGAGGAATGCGATACCGATGGACGGCCGCAAGCAGGTCGGCGAAGGACCGGCGCCATGCGGACACTTGGCGGAGCCACTCGGCGACGGCCTCCTCGCGGGCGGGATCGCGGTAGTCGATCGTGGCGGCGGCCACGGTCTTCCAGAGGCGGACGACCGTCGTCAAGAACGTCAGCCGGCCATGGATCCGCCCGGCCTCGGCCGACAGCTCGAAGTCGGTGGCCTCGATGCCCACGCCCTCGAGCATCTCGCCCTCGAAACCGTCTTCCGCCGTGTCGCGGTAGGTGACGTTCTCGTAGGCGGCGCGAAAGAGGTTCTTCTCGTCGTCGGGGTCGTCCTCCTGGCCGTTCTCGGCCGAGGGCAGTCCGCCATCGAGCGACTGGCCCGCCAACTCCAGGCGGGGCACGCCCCAAAGCGGTTCGGCGTTCGCTTCGAGATAATCGAGGAATTTCCGCGACAGGTTGAATCGCTCGGCCAGGGCCACGGGACGGGCGGGCGAGGTTGGGCCGGTCTCCTCGGTTTGCCAGACCTGTTCCATCCAGCGCAGCGCCAAGGCGCCGAACGAGTGCGGCCCTTGCGCCAGCGGAATTTCGTCCGACTGGCTCAGCCAGTGCATCACCAGGGCCATCGACGCCACCAGATCGCGCTGTTTGAGCAGGGCCTCGACCAACAGCCCGTAGGCTTCGGGCGACCGGAACCGTTCGGCATGACGCCGCCAGAAGGCGAGGTTGCCGGCTTCGGTGCCGGCCTGGTGCCATGCGCGAAGCGCCTTGGCCACACGCCCGGCCGACTCGCACACCTGCCGGCCGGAAATGCCCTCGATGCCGCTGACCTCGGTCGAGGCGTACTGGTCCCACCAGGCGGCCAGTCGATCGAGCCGGGCGGCGAGCCGGTCCACCAGCGGGTCGTCGCCGGCTGCTGCCGCGCTTTCCTCCAGGCGCGCATACAGGTCGAACAGCTCGTTCATCAGCTCCAACAGCTCGTCCACGCGGTGGTCGTGGATGCTATCCTCGGGGGCGGGAAACTTGCTGAACTGGCCCCCAAAACCCAGGATGTTCCACGGATCGACCATCGCCCCGCACTCGATCGCCCGGTGAAGCAGGTCCTCGATTTCGGGCAACTGCTTCGCGGCCAGTTCGAGCTGGCCTTGGGCCAGGGCGGCATGGGCCGTCGTCAGCCGGCAGTCGATCTCGCACCGCATCCGCGCCGAGGCCACCGGCACGGCACGGGCTTGCTCCGCGGCCGCGTCGGTGAAGCCCATTCGGGCAAACAGGCGCGCGAGGTGGACATGCTGCAACTGAGCGGCGCGGCGGCGCGCCAGCGTCTGGTTGAGGTGCTGCCGGGCCCCGCCAAAAGGCTGCCGCAAGGCCTGTGCCTCGGCCCGAAGCCGCTCGCCGTGCCGGCCACGAAGCCCTTTTAGGAGCTGAACGTAAAACTCATCGCGATACGCCGCGATGTGGGGCAAGAGAGTGGCCAGGCTGACCGAGGAATCGTGCGTGTCCGGACCGCTGCCCGTGACACCCGAGCCCATCAAGATCGTGCCCGCCAAGACCGCGGCGGCTTCAAACAACTTCTCCTCGTAGGGGAGGTCCGTACGTTCCTGCACGCGGCCCCACAGGGCATCGAGCGTCACCTGCTGGAGCACATACCGCCGATAGAACCCTCGGTTGTCGATGCGGTGGGGATCCCATCCCCCAAAATGGTAATTTGGACGCCGATTAACCGGATGATCGAAATCATAGGCCCGGGGGTCGACGGCCAACTCCTGCATCAGCTCGGGATGGAACCATGCCCGATCCAGCAGGTCGTCGGGCGTGTTTCGCAGAATCTCCAAGGCTTTCTCGACCACGTCGTGATAGCAACCCACCGACACGCCGGCCCCTTCGACGTACAACGGGATAGGATGTACCCATTCGTGCTCGTAAGGCTGGATCTTCTGCTGGGTGCGCAGCACCGCCACCGGCCGGTGGCCGATGAAATCGTTCAATCGACGAATGGCCTCGCGGACCACCCGATCGGGTACGTCCCAGGGGCCTCCCTGAGCCAGCACGGCCAGAAACGCATGGCCGAGGAAGAACGGCTGGAACAAGGCCTCGTCGGTCTGATGAAACAGCAGATCGCGGTGGAAGCGGCGGTACTCGGGCAAGAGACGCTGGGTAACGATCGCCAACACCGACTTGGCCTGATCGGATTGTCGGAAGGCATCCGACGAGCGACTCAGCTCCTCCAGGCTGCCTTGGAGCACCGAGAGCACCGCCCTCCACGTCGGCACCGAACAATGCTCCGAACGGGCGGATGCAACCAGGCCGAATAGACTATTCAGATTGCGAAGGAAGGCGGGGTCGGGTTTACCGGAAGAGAAGTTCAGGTACCCGAGAATCTCACTCGTATACTTCTGCGCTGTGGGGCCCAGGCGATCCAAGTCCATCAGCGACACCTCCCATGTCGGGCGAAACCGGGATTATACCGAATGCCTCGCGTCTGCACGGGACAATCGACCTGGTGTCAGTTGGGCCAACGGCCCGCCACCCCGTGGAGAGCGCACCCACCGACGGCTCCATCGGGGGGAACCCACGATCGCCTTGTTTTTTGTGGTGAAATCTTCCCAAGAGGTTAGTATCATGAAATCGTGGGAGTCGCTCTAACGAGCGGTATGCCGTCGTTGGTGGATTCAAAGAGGCGATCTGACATGGTCCGTCATTCGTTCTATGCGTTTGCGCTGTTGGTTGCGGTCGGGGGGGCCGTCGCGTCGAATGGCGCTTGCGCCAGTGAACTCTTAACCGATGCCGAACTCGCCCGGCACGGGCTGGTCCGGGCTTGGTTCACCCAGGTGCAGCTCGATCCCGCCCGAGGCCGAGTGACGGACATCGTCATCGACGGGGGGACGGTGTTTGTCCAGACCGATCGGGCGATTCTCCAGGCGATCGACGCCGAGACCGGCCAGACCCTATGGGTCCAGCAGGTTGGCGACCCGAACCACCCCACCCTCACCCCCGGCATCAGCAACCGGATGGTTGCCGTGATCAA
>JANLFZ010000003.1:9058-13505 GCA_024653385.1 Thermoguttaceae bacterium
TCAATGGATCGGTTCTTCAGTTGTACAACCGCGCCAACGGGAAGCTTCTGTGGAAAACGACGCTCGACGCGGCGGCAGGTGCGGGACCGGCAATGAGTTCCCAGCGGGTCTACGTGCCGACGGTCCGCGGGATGTTCATCACGTACCGGATCAAGATCCTTCGGCCCGCGGCCGAGGGACTGCCGAAAGACGCGAAACCGACCACCTCGTCCGAATCGCGAGCCAACCACCTCGAGCAGTCTCCGGAGGATCTTCGCTTGGACCAGGAGCAGCTTCGTCCCGTGGTTTGCCAATCGCTCGGCCGGACGTTGGTGCAACCGCTCGTCACGCGGCAGACGCCCGACGAAGAATGGGTGGCCTGGCCGACGGACGAGGGCTATCTGTGCGTGGGGTATGTCAACCGGCACTTCCACCAGCAATTGGAGTTGCGCTATCGGTTGCGCACCGACGCTCCCATCGTCTCGTCGCCCGCGTACCTCCCGCCCGACCCGGCCATCGTCGGCGATTCCGGCGTGATCTATGCCGCCTCTCAGGACGGATTCGTCCACGCGATCCGCGAGAAGGACGGCAAGCACCTGTGGCGATTCAGCACCGGCGACGCGATCAACCAGGCGCCCGTGGTGATCCGACATCGAGTCTTCGTGGCCAATCAGTTCGGCGGACTGTACAACCTGGACGCGAAGTCGGGTCAAGACATGTGGCAGGGGCCGAGTCCCGGCATCATGCAGTTGCTCGCGGCGAGCAAGAGCCGGTTGTATGCCACGGACCGTCTGGGCCGGCTGGCGATCCTCGACGCCCGCACCGGCGCGCGGCTGGACACCTTCCCCCTTGGCGAGGCCTACGCCCTCAGGCCCGTCAATTACTGGAGCGATCGGCTTTTCCTGGGCACGAAGACGGGCCTCCTGATGTGCCTGCACGAGCCGGACCTCACAACGCCGGTGGTCCACCGCGTGCGCCCGCGGGAGTTCGACGAGGGCGAGGCCTCGCCGACCGAGACGTTGGCGCAGGGCCAAGAAAAGCCCGCACCAAGCGCCGGCGCCGAAGGCGAGGCCAAGAGCGGCGCCGCGCCGACCTTTGGAGGCGGCGTTTCGGGCCGCACCTCGACGACGACGACGGCGTCGTCGTCGAAAAAGAAGCCGGCCGCGAAGAAAAAGGCCGCCGCGCCGACCTTCGGCCAAGGGGGGCTGCCCGAGGTGATGAACCCCAAGGCCAAGACCAAGAAAAAGAAGGGGCCCACGTTCGGCGAGTAGCCCTTGCATCGGCATGCCGAGGCGGGCAGCGGCTGCCTCGTCCGCCGGGCCTTCAGGCCAACGGCCGGATCCGCCTGACGATCTCCGCGTGCGCGAGCGGTTGATCGGGGCGGAGCATCACGTAACAAGCCGTGTCGGAGCAGCAGTCCAGGATGATCTCGAGCCGATTCGGCGTCGAGAACCCCTGGGGGCATGGCTCGTGCCCGTGGATCAGCACCTTCGCCCCCACGGTTCGCGCGAAAGCCTCGGCGTTGGCTTGCCGGTAATCGCGGCCCCAGACCAGATCGAAGACCGGGCCGTGCTCGCGGAAGTCGGCCGCTTCGAGCGGCCGCGTGAACACCGAGGCGTCGTACCCCCGCGCATCGCAACGGTCGGGCACGCTGTGGCTGACGAACACGCCGGTCGGCATGCGCACGGCCAAGGGGCATGTACGGATGAACTCCGCATACGCCTCCCGGACCCGATCGGCCGCCTCGCCATACACGTGCTTCACGCCCAGCCGGAACAGCAAGTTGAGCATCTGCCGGTTCTTCTGGATCGGGTAGTCGATCAGCTCGGACAGCTCGTGATTGCCCAGGAGGAAATGGACCTGCTCGGGATACTCGGCCTTCAGCGCGGCCACGTCCTCGAGGAGCGTGTGCGACATGCACCCGCCGTTGGCCGCGTAGACCGGGCCGCCGTGGCAGACCTCCTGGATCACCAGATGTCGCCGCGGGTGTCGCTCCAGCGCGGCGATCCGGCAAACCAAGCTGAAGTTGCGACGATGCCCGTGGAGATCGCCCGTGATCATCACCTCGTCGGCCCATTCGGGCGTAACGACCACGACGTTCCCCTCGCGCCCTGACGCGAGCTGATTGAACTCGGCCGCCTTGCGGTAGGTTGAGATGACTTGCTCGATGAAGTCCGGCGGCGCGACCATAGTGGCTTCCAAGGTAGCACGCGCCGCCAAGCGAATCCAGGGCCGACCCCCAGCGCAGCGATTCCCGTCGGTCGCGTTAAACGGCCTGGCACCACAGAGGGGGTCGGTTCGCCGGGTACACGGGTTCCGCGCGTGCCGGGCGAGCCAGTTCTGACGATTTTCTGGACTGCGCCACTTTGCGGGCCGATGTCATCCGTAGGGCGCTTTTGTAAAGCCGTCCCGCCACGTGGCGGCCTCCCAGCCGCCATCTCCAAGGAGGAAGACCCATTCGACCTAGAAGGAATCCTGGGCCATGAAACGCCTTTTGGTGAGTCTCTTGGCAGCGTCGATGCTCGCGGCCGTGGTCGGTTGTGCCAATGGACCGGGGGGGTGTGATTCGGGTTGCGACCAGGCCCAGAATTGCGCCCGGCGCGCCGGCTTGGTGTGTCGCCGTGGTGGCGACCCGGCACGTGGCGGGCGGGGCTCCGAGGCCTTTACTCCCGGACCGCCGATCGGACAGGTGACGTATCCCTACTACACCGTGCGCGGCCCCAGGGACTTCCTCCAGCGGGTTCCGACCCCGATCGGCCCTTGAGCCTTCCACAATCGCCGCTTAGGGGGGCTTATGGGGACTGTCGCGATTTTCGCGGCGAAGCCCGCGAAGATGGGACTGTCCCCTTCGGACGTTCTGTCGGCGCAGATTTCGGCCCGGGCGCGGACTGGAGTTTGGGGTCATCGGCCTGGCCGTTGGCCTGGGCCTTCCCGCTGCCCATCGGCTTGATGGCCTCGTCCGGCTTCTTCCGAGCGTCCGGCTTTTTCTCGTCGCCCGGCTTCTTCTCGGGGGCCGGCTTGGCGTCGGGCTTGTCCGGTTCGGCCTCGGTTTTCCCGGCCGGGTTGCCGTTGTCGATCAGCAGGTAGCCGGCCCAGAAGAACGGGTGTTCCGCTTTGAGCGAGTCGTCGCCTCCCGCCGAACGTTTCAACCGCGGCTCCGCGTCGGTCTTCACGCGGGTGGCCATGGTCAAGAGCACGGCACGCTGCCATGCCTCCGAGGGCGCGGCATGGGGCAGTTCCTGGGCGAACTCGCGCACCAGGTCGAAGCTGCTCTGCCCACCCGTGCGCCAACGGCTGATGAGCAAGGTCTGCGCGCCGTTGGACAATAGCGCGCAGACCGTCAGAAATACCTCCGAGCCGGGCGCCGTGCGGTTGACGCGTTTGAGGGAATTCTCGGCGACGGTGTGGAAGCCCGGCAGCACGATCACCTCGGGGCCGCCCCAGGGCAGCGCGAGCCAGTCGTCCAGCGCATTGCCCGGCTTGTTCCGCTCGATCGGAACCGGCGCCCAGCCGTAGACCGAGGTCCCCTCCGCCGGGCTGAGATCGTCGAGCACGATGAGCCGGCCCATGCGCAGCTTGTACAGTGCCGAAGGCGCCGGCAGCGGCGGCTTGCTCAAGGCCGCGGTTCCGGGCAGGACCTTGGCAAGCTGCTCGTAGGCGGCTTGGGCCACCTGAGCATCGTCGCGCGGGTAAAGCTTCCCGACCACCACGGCGGTTTCGGCCGCGGGGCTCCGACCCCGGCGATCCGGCACGGCCAGCGACACCGTCGGCGCGTATCGGATACGGAACCGCGCGATCAGCGGCTGCAACTGGTTGTTCACGTTCACCTGGAGTGCCTCGAACGGCACGTACCACAACACGCCGTCCGGCACCACGACCAACTCGGGAAACCGACGCGTGAAATCGGCCGACGAGCCGGCCAAGAGCCCTTCGAGCACCTGGCGAGCGGTTTGTTTCCATTGGGCATTGGTCAAATCGGCGGCCCCCAGTTCGTGGTTCTGCTCGAAATTGCCCATCTCGCGCAGCAGGGCCACGACCTTCCGGCCCAGCGCCGCCGACGTCGTCTTGACCGTCCAGAAGCCGTACTTGTCTTGGGTCAACAGAAACGCATAAAGGTCGCCGCCGGCCGCGAAGAAGGCCAAGACGGCCGTCCCCTTGGGAATCGACTTCTGGAGTTCCCGCGTGGGAACCAGCGGCGGAAAAACCATCTCGGCCGGCCGACGGCTCACGGCGATCTCGCGCAGCATGGCCTCCTGCTGCTGGCTCAAGGCCGCGATCTCGCCGTACAGACGCGATTGCTCCCGGAGGGCCTCCTGGTCCTGGGGAACCATCGGCAGCTTCCGCACCTGCTCGCGAAGCTGTCGGACCTGCTGCGACAGCTTGCCGAAGGCCGGGTAATCGGCCACCAGGTCCTGCCGCTGAAGCAGCGCCGCCTGGGCGATCGCTTCGTCCGATGCCTCCAGGATCC
>JANLFZ010000003.1:13515-18469 GCA_024653385.1 Thermoguttaceae bacterium
GCCAGCGAGCTGAAGAAACGGTGGCGCCGCGCCCGGTCGGAAATCTCCAAGGCCGCCTCGTGGTCGTTTCGCTTCATCGCCACGAGAAACCACCGCTCGTACACGGCCGGGTGCGGGGTCGCCAGGACCGCCAGCGACTCCATCGGGTCGAGCGCCCAGTCGGTCGCTCCGGGATCGCGGAGCAACTCCTTGTACAGCTCCATGGCCGTGCGCGGGGTGATCTGGTCGGCGACCAGGCGTCCATCGGCCTGGGCGATGTGGAACAGCCACAGGGAACCGCGGCGCAGGTAGGCCAACGCGTCGGCAATGGCCGCGTCGCCCGGCCCCGCCTTGTGCTGCTGGAAAAGCGTCAGTCCCCGGAGAAAGCTGAGCCTGGCCCCGAGGCGTCCTTGGGCCATGGGGCGGCGTCCCATCGCAGTCTGGGCCTCGTCGAGCGCGGCGACGGCCTGCGCGGTCTGCCGCAGCGCCGCGAGATTTTCCGCGGCCGACAGCAGGGCCGAAACCCGCACCTGACGCAACCCCTTGGTCTTGGCCCATTGGGTCACGGCCGCCAAGGGCGGATAGACCCCCTTGGCGTTGCTCGCCAGGTGCGTCACGGCGCCGTAACGGAGGGCCTCTTCCAGCACGCCCGCGTCGGCATAGTGAAAGGCGGAGAAACTCGATTCCAGGAAAAGCCGGGCCGCCTCGGCGTGGTTGCCGCCGGCCAGCGCCACTTTGCCGAGTTCCAACAGCGAGGTCGCCGTCAGGGGATGGTCGAACTCGCCCGCCGCGACGAGCGACCGGTTGAGCATGGCCACGGCCTCGGTTTGCTTGCCGCCGTAGAGCAGGGCGACGCCCAGCGGCGCGTCGATCCACACCTGCGACCAGTGGTTGGCCACCCCCGGCCGCTGCGAAAGCACCGCGATCAGTTCGTTGTTCAGCGGATCGTACTTCGCGATGGGACCCAAGAGTTCGCCCCGCCGGCGGATCGCCAGCACGGTCGAACGCACGATCTCGTGGACCTGGATCGGCACCAGTTGCGGCATCTGGATCACGCCGCCTTGCTTGACCACCGAATTGTTGTCGAGCCGGCCTTGGGCGATGTTCATTTCGGGGTAGCGCCCGAGTTTCGCCGGCCGCGTGCTGACGCCCCAGGGCGTGGCCCGCGCGTTGGGCGCCTGCCCCACCGGTACCGTGGCCGGAAACTCCACCCGGCGCATCCAGTCGGGAAACGCCAGATAGAGCCGGACGGCAGCCGTGTAATGCTCCAAGGCGGTCTCCAGCTCTCCCACCTGGTAGTAGCACTCGCCGAGCATCGCATGGTAGCAGATCGAGTCGATCCACCGGCTCTGCGTGGTCTTGATCGCGCCCTTCCAGGCGTCCTGGAGATGGTCCAGTGCGTCCTTGTATTCGCCTTCCGCCAACAGCCCAATGCCTGCGTGGTATCCAATCGACGGGATGCTCCGTTGCCCGAGCTGGGCCGAAACCGGCCGCGGGAGGAGAAGCAAGGCCGCGCAAACCCCGAGCAGCGCGATCGAGGCGATGCGGGCGAAGGAGGAAGCAACACCACCGAGGGGTCGGGCCGAGGTCATCCGATGGCTCCTCGTCCTCTGGGCCTGGGAGACAAGTCGTGCGAACGTGGAAACGCAATTGTGATGCGCGCATGCCAAATGCCGCGGCGCCACCACGAACACGTCCCACGATACTACTATATTACCGCCGTTCGATGTCAAAGCGCCGATGGCCCGACGACGTTTCGGCCGACCGGGTGCATGGGCCGCCTGTGCCGATTCTCGAGGACGCGGTGTAAGCGGCACTGCCCCGCGTCGCCGGCCACCCCGCTGGAGAGGATGCACTCGTTGACCACGCACCGAGACAACGCCTATAATTGCCTGCACGGAAGATGAACGGATTTCACAACTTAGCGACCTGCGAACCGTGCGATCCGGGTGGTTGAGGGCTGTAATCGGCCGTGGGAAGCGAATAGCCTTCGGCTTTGACCGCTCATGCGTGGAAAGTTGCCGGACGGTCTTTTCCCAGGAGTTGCCCTTCGAATGACAACGCACCTGCGTGAACCGGGAGCGTCGCGCACAAAACGGGTGGCGACGATTGCGCTGGGGCTGGCCCTTGGTTGCCTGCTTTGGCCCGAACCTGTCGGGGCCCAGCGGGCCAAAGCGGTAAATCCTGCCGTAGAGGGGGGCGCGGCTCGTCGGGTGGGCAGGCTGTTCAAAGTGCCTTTGCCGATTGCCGGGACCAAATCGCTGCGCCAATCGGTTTTGAATAGTCTCGAACGGTTGCGGGACGAGAAGGTCCGACCGGTCTTGATCTTCGAGTTCGTCGTGGCCAAGGGGCAAAACGAGTACGGTCGCGGCACGACCATCGGCAACGCCTACGATCTGGCCGATTTCCTGTCGGGCAAGGAGCTGGGCGACGTCGAGACCGTCGCCTACGTGCCTCAGACCATCCAGGGCCACGCCGTGCTCGCCGTGATGGCCTGCCAGACGATCATCATGAACGGCGACGCGGAACTCGGCCCTGCCGGGGTCGACGAAACCCAAGTGCCCAAGTCGGTCCTTAGCAGTTACGAGGACATCGCCGCGCGGCGCAAGAAGGTGCCGGTCGAGGTCGCGCTGAAGCTGGTCGACGCCTCGCGCGAGCTGTTGGAGGTGGAGACCGACGTGGGCAAGGAGTACGTCACGCCGGAGACCTTGTCGGCGTTGCGCAAGAAGCGGACCGTCTCGGGCGAGTCGGTGGTCTTCCGCGCCGGCCAGCCCGCGCAGTTCTCCGGCACCGAGGCCCGCCAGCGCGGCTTCGTCGACCACTTGGCCCTCAACCATCTCGAGTTGGCCCGCGCCCTCGAAGTGTCCCCCGAGTCCCTCAAGGACGCCGCGCCCTTGGACGGCCAATGGCGCTCCGTGCGCGTGGACGTCAAAGGTCCGATCCGCGCCGACCTGGTCGACAAGGCCGAACGCATGGTCCGCGAGGCGATTGAACGCCAGGAGGCGAACTTCGTTTGCCTGTGGATCGACAGCGCGGGCGGGTCGCCGATCGACAGCCAGCGTTTGGCGGGCTTCTTGTCGGAACTGGACTCGGGCCGGGTGCGCACGGTGGCGTATGTGCCGCGGGAGGCGCGAGCCGACGCCGCGCTGGTCGCGTTGGCGTGCGATCAGATTGTCGTGCATCCGGGCGCGGTGCTCGGCGGCGAGGGCGACCACGCCTTCGCGCCCGAGGAGGTCGCCGACATGACGCGGTTCATCCGGAACCAGGTCGCCCCCAACAAATCGCGTTCGTGGTCGCTTCCCGCGGCGATGTTCGACCCCAACCTCACCGTGATCCGCTGCCGGCGCGGGAGCGAGGTCGAGTACTTCTGCGACGAGGAACTCAACGAGCAGGCCAAGCCCGAACGGTGGGTCAAGGCCGAAGAAGTGACCACCAAGGGCCAGCCGTTCCGAGTCAAGGGGACCGAGGCCGTGGAACTCCGCCTGGCGACCCACGAAGTGAACGACTTCGCCGGGTTCCGCGAGTTATACGGCCTGGAGAACGACCCGACGTTGCTCGAACCCAACTGGGCCGACATGTTCATCGAGGCCTTGGCCTCGCCAGGACTGGCGGTGCTCTTGTTGGTCATCGGCGGCGTGGCCTTGTACGCCGAGCTGCACAGCCCGGGAATCGGGGTGCCGGGCTTCATTGCCACCCTTTGCTTCGTGCTCTTCTTCTGGAGCCGGTTCCTGGGCGGCACGGCGGGTTGGCTCGAGGTGCTCTTGTTCCTGCTCGGCGTCACCTTCTTGATGCTCGAGATTTTCGTCATCCCCGGGTTCGGGATTTTCGGTCTGGGCGGCGGCGCGCTGCTGATCGCGTCGCTCGTCCTGGCGAGCCAGACGTTCGTCATCCCCCGAAACGAGTACCAAGCGGCCGAGTTCCGCAACTCGTTGGTCATGATTACGGCTTCGGGCATTGGAATCATCGCCGTTATCTTGCTGATCAACCGCTGGCTGCCCCACACCCCGGTTCTCAGCCAACTGATTCTCAACCCGCCCACCCACGAGGAGGCCGAGGCCATCAGCCAGAGCGAATCCCTGGGGCGCTTCGACGACCTCTTGGGCGCCCGCGGCATTGCGGTGACACCGCTGGTGCCGGGCGGCAAGGCGCGCTTCGGCCGCAACAACGTCGATGTGCTCACCGATGGCGAGTTCGTCCCCCGGGGAACCGAAGTCGAAGTGGTCGAGGTCCAAGGAAACCGGGTCCTGGTGCGTCCCCTCGCCTCGTAGACCCGCGCAGGCGGACCCGCATCCCACGAGAGAACCAACGGGGGAATGGCCAGCCGCCCCCGAACAGGCTACAGTGATGTGCGGTCGTTGATGAGGTCGCCTATGGATCCATGGGTTTGGGCAGTCCTGCTCTTGGTCGTCGGCATGTGCCTGGTGGTGCTGGAGATCTTCGTCCCGTCGGGCGGGATCCTGGCGGTGTTGACCATCTGCGCGGTCCTCGCCTCGATCGGTTTGGCTTTCTACCAGAGTCCGGCCATGGGGGTGGCGATCCTGGGGGCCGCCGTGGTCGGACTGCCGATCGTGATCGTGCTCGCGCTCCGATGGCTTCCCGAGACAGCCGTTGGCCAGCGGGTGTTGCTGAAACCCCCCAGCAGTGCGGATGTGGTTCCCGAAATCTCCCAACGCGAGGCGCTCCTCCCCTTGGTCGGCCGGATCGGTCGCGCCCGCTGCAAGATGCTCCCCAGTGGGATCGTTCAGATCGAGAACCGCACATACGACGCGGTGGGCGAGGGCATGGCGATCGACGAGGGCCAGCGAGTGCGAGTGATCGAGGTCCGCGGCAACCGGTTGATCGTCGAGGGCATTCGCGACGACGAGGCAGTCGCCAGCGACGACCCCCTGGCCCGACCCATCGACTGGGACAATCTCGATCCGCCGCGCCCTCCGTCCGCTTGACATTTTGCCGGCCGAGGGCAAGGATGGTGGGG
>JANLFZ010000003.1:18479-22307 GCA_024653385.1 Thermoguttaceae bacterium
GCCCCCACCATCCTTGCCCTCGGCCGGCAAAATGTCAAGCGGACGGAGGGCAAGGATGGTGGGGGCTAGCGCCTTGGCCGGTCCAGCCTTCCCTTCAAGGAAAAAGGGCGTCTCATGCATCTCGTCGCCGCCGCGTCGGAGCCGCAGATCCCCACCGGAACGCTGATCACGATTATCGTGATCTTCATCGTCCTGATCTTCGGCATTGTGGTGCTGACGATCTTCACCCGGTACTTCCGGCTGTGGATTCAGTCGAAGATGACGCGGGCGGGCATCGGCATTTTCGATTTGTTGGGGATGACGTTCCGCAAGGTGGATCCGCGCGTCATCGTCCGGAGCAAGATCATGGCCGTCCAGGCCGGTCTGGAGGAGGACCAGGGCATCACCACCCGCGCCCTCGAGGCCCACTATCTGGCCGGCGGCAAGGTGCCGCTGGTCATCCAATCGCTGATTGCCGCGCACAAGGCGAAACTGGATCTTTCGTTCAAGTCGGCCGCCGCGATCGACCTGGCGGGGCGCGATGTGCTGGAAGCCGTGCAGACCAGCGTCTACCCGAAGGTGATCGACTGCCCTTCGCGCACCAGCGGCAAGGAGTGGCTCGATGCGATCGCCAAGAACGGGATTCAGCTCAAGGTGCGTGCCCGGGTGACGGTGCGGGCGAATCTTCGGCAGATCATCGGCGGGGCCACCGAAGAGACGATCATCGCCCGCGTCGGCGAAGGCATCGTCAGCGCGATCGGCCGAGACCCATAGCGAGGTCTTGGAAAACCCCGACAAGATCTCGAAGAAGGTCCTTTCGCGCCGCCTCGACTCGCAGACGGCCTTCGAGATCGTGTCGATCGACATTGCCGACATCGACGTGGGCGACAACATCGGCGCCCGGCTTCAGGCCGACCAGGCCGAGGCCGACATGCGCGTCGCCCGGGCCAAGGCCGAGGGAAGCCGCGCCATGGCCGTGGCGCAAGAGCAGGAGTTCATTGCCCAGATCGAAGAGAACCGGGCCAAAGTGGTCCAGGCCGAGGCGGAGGTGCCCAAGGCGATCGCCGAGGCGTTCCGCTCGGGAACGCTGGGGATCATGGAGTACTACCGGCTTCGCAACGTCCAGGCCGATACCGAGATGCGCACGGCCATCGCCCGCACCGGCTCGCCCGGCCCAGCCCGAACAGGAGCGCCGGCATGAGCGACTGGATCTTTCCGCTTGGCGATTTCGGCGGGGTGGCCAGCGCCATCATCTTCATCGTGTTCGCGCTGCTGAGCGCCCTGGGGCACCTGGCGTCGCGAAACCGGGAAGAGCCGCAACGACCCGGCCAGCGTCCGGGGGGGCCCCCACGACCCCCGAGCGATCCGTTGGCCGAGGAGATCAGCGAGTTTCTCGAGCGCGCGCAGCGCCGCCGGGCAGGCCGTCCGACCGCCGTGCCGCCGCGCCCGGTCCCGCCCCCGCGCCAAGGTCCGACCCCGTCGGCCGAACTCGTCGAGCCCGAAGTCGTGGCCCCGGGCGGCTCGAGTGTTGCCCAGCACGTCAGCACGTACTTGGGCACGCCGAAGTTCGGGCAGGTCGGTTCCCAGGATCTGGGTCGGGAGGTCGCCCGAAGCGATGACCGCCTCGAGGCCCACCTGCACGAGAAGTTCGATCACCAGATCGGCACGCTGGCCTCCGCGCCCGGCGAGGCCGCCCGACCCGTGGCGCCGGTTGAACCGACCTCGCCGGCCGACCGCGTCGAAACCGCCGGTCCGTCGGTCGCCTCGCTGGTAACGATGTTGGCCAACCCCCAGGGGATGTGCCAAGCGATTCTGCTGAGCGAGATTCTCCGCCGGCCCGAGGAACGTTGGAGCTAGCCGATGAGCGTTCGCGTGGTCGAGCCGGGGCGGACTCGGGTCGGGTGGATCGGCACCGGGGTGATGGGGGCCAGCATGTGCGGCCACGTGCTGTCGGCCGGTTATGAGGTCACGGTCTACAACCGCACCAGGGCGAAGGCCGAGCCCCTGTTGCGGCGCGGTGCCCGTTGGGCCGACTCGCCGAACGCCGTCGCCGAGGCCTCCGACGTGGTTTTCACCATCGTCGGCTATCCCGCCGACGTGCGCCAGGTGATCCTTGGTCCCGACGGCGTGCTTTCCGGGTGCCGGCCGGGATCGGTCATCGTCGATATGACCACCAGCCAGCCCGCCCTGGCCGTCGAGATCGCCCAGGCCGCTGCCCAGCGCGGCGTGTACGCTCTCGATGCGCCCGTCTCCGGCGGCGACGTGGGCGCGCGCGAGGCGAGGCTCTCGATCATGGTCGGCGGCGATGCCGAGGCGGTCGAGGCCGTGCGCCCGTGTCTGGAGGCGATGGGCAAGACCATCGTGCGGCAGGGTGGCCCCGGCTCGGGCCAGCACGCCAAACTGGTCAATCAGATCGTCATCGCCGGCACGATGATCGGCGTGTGCGAGGCGTTGCTGTACGGCTATCGCGCGGGATTGGACCTGCCCACGGTGCTCCAGTCGATCGCCTCGGGCGCTGCCCAAAGCTGGACCCTCTCGAACCTCGCCCCCCGCGTGATCGCCAACAACTTCGACCCGGGGTTCTTCGTCGAGCACTTCATCAAGGACATGGGGATCGCGCTCGAGGAAGCCCGGCGCATGGGGCTCGCGTTGCCGGGACTGGCCCTGGTCCACCAGCTCTACCTCTCGGTGGCGGCGCTGGGCCACGGCCGCTCGGGCACGCAAGCCCTGGAACTGGCCTTGGCCTCGATGTCGAACATCGACTGGCGCCATCGCCCGACGGGTCGTGCGGCACGCCCTGAACAGACGTGAAGGACGCTCGGGTGGTATGCCCTACGAGGGCGTGCTTGCAGGTATTATGCGGCCATGCTGCGCTCTGGCCGTCCCCCCGAGGTATGCCGAACTGCCTGGCTGTGTCTCACTGCTCGGAACGAGCAGCGCTCTGTTGGCATGGCGACGGAAGAAAATACTGCTTCTTCGAAACACTTGCACACGGCACAGCCCTCCCCTTCTCCGAGCGAAGGCCCCGGTGCATCATCTAATGAACAAACGTCGCCTTGACCCGTTTGGAGAAGCAAAAGTATGCAATCCAGAGAGCAGCCAAGAGGCCTCTCGCGATGGCGTGCCCTGTTGCCTGCTGGCTCGCGAAGGGCGAAAGGTCGAAGCGTTGCGAGACTGTCATCAGCAAGAGCAAGCCAGAGTCTCCCAGAACAAACAACAGTGCCGCAATGATCATTGCTGGCGCAAAACGCTTCTTGGCAAAGAACGCGGTGGCGGCGAACATGCAGTATCCGGCGAACAACGCTTCGCAGAAGGCTCTCCATCCGAGCGCGGTTTGCAGCTCCGAGGGAAGGCGATGTCGCGATGCGACGTGCGCAATTACATCCAGGACCATAAGAAATAGGCCCACCACGAGACCCACGGCGAAAAGGAGCAGCAAGCCCCGTATGCCCTTGTCGCGCCGTTCGACGGTCTCACGTCGGAGGAAATCGAGCGGTGCTTCTGGCGCCGCGATCGCCTCGGATTCTCCTGCGAGCATGCGAGGGGTACCGCATTCGCGGCAACGCGGATCGATCTCTTCGTTGGTCGCACCGCACTCGTCGCATCGCCACCGACCCGTCGCTTCCGCTAATGTAGCGGACGTCAGTTGGTCGTCCGAGGATGGACTATCCAGCGAATCGCCCCCCGGTCCAAGATACTCAAGTGGGCGATTTGCCGAAGTCCGCTCCGTCGGTCCCTCGGTGGCCTCGGTTTTTGGAGTCTGCTCATTGTTCGACATGCTACGGACTCCTGCGCGTTTTTCACGGTATCTGTCTGCCCTGGCTCACGCGAGCCGGGAGTGCCAAAGCG
>JANLFZ010000003.1:22317-27677 GCA_024653385.1 Thermoguttaceae bacterium
CGGGCGACAAGATTGCGGGACGTCGGCTAGTACGGCTTGTAGTTGCCGGGGATGGGGAACGGGTAGAAGCCGTCGGGGCCGGGGAGCGAGCGGGGCTTGGCGTCCCAGGCGATGCGGTCCGGGGCCTCGCTGGGGCCCTTGGCAACCGCGTCGTCCCACTTGACCACCTGGCCCGAGTAGGTCGCCATGCGGCCGAGGACCGCGGTCATGCTGCTGGTGGCGCCGAACCAGCCTTCATTGAGCGGTGTGTCGGCGAGGATCGCCTTGACCAGGTCGATGTGTTCCTGGTCGTAAGGGTTGCCGCTTTCAAGCTTGGGCCCGCCGCCGGTGTGGACGCTGCGGCTGCCCTTGGTGCCGTGGACGAACTCGTTCACCTGGTCCCAGGTGTGTTCGATGTGGCGCGACTGGCTGAACATCTTCGTGCCGTCGGCGAAGGTGAACTCGACGGCGTGGTGGTCGAAGATATCGCCGTAGTTGCCGCGGTGAACCCGCCCGCCCATGCCGTTGGCCTCGACCGGGTGGGCCTTGCGCGGATCGCCGTCCTTGGCCATGACCCAGTTGCCGATGTCGAGGTTGTGGACGTGCTGCTCGACGATGTTGTCGCCGTAGAGCCAGCGGAAGCAACCCCAATTGCGCACCTGGAACTCCATTTCCTTGGGATCGTTTTGCGGGCGAGGCCCGAGTTCGCGCGCGCCTCCGCCAAGGCCGTTCCAGTACACGCGCAGGCAGACGATATCGCCGAGCTTGCCGTCGTGGATTTCCTGGACGCCCTGGAGATAGCCCGCCTGGTGGTGCCGCTGGAGGCCGACGACCACCTTGAGCTTCTTCTGGTCGGCCAGCTTGTTCGACTCGACCAGCGAGCGAAAGCCGGGGGCATCGGTGCAGCAGGGCTTTTCCATGAAGACGTGCTTGCCCTGTTGCACCGCATAGGCGTAGTGCATCGGCCGGAAGCCGGGGGGCGCCGCCATCACGACGAGATCCACGCCGCAATCGATGGCGTGCTTGTAGGCATCCAGGCCCACGAACACGCGATCGGCCGGCACGTCGATCTGGTCGGCGTATTCCTTGCGCAACTGGGCCAGCGCGCCGCGGGCGCGGTCTTCGAAGGCGTCGGCCACGGCGACCAGCCGCATCTTCTGCTTGAGCACGCCTTGGACGTTGAGGCAGTTGGCCGCCGCCCCGGTGCCGCGACCTCCACAACCGATCAGGGCGAACTTGATCACGTCGCTTCCGGCCGCGTGGGCGCTGCGGGCGAGGCTCAAGGTGCCGGCGGCGGCAGCGCCGGCGAGGACCGAACGCTTCACGAATTCGCGACGCGAGGAGTGGGTACGGCTCATGGGGATGCTCCTGGGATGCTCGATCCGATCACGGGAAACATGCCGGACAGCGCCGCGCGCGGCCTGCCGTCCGATAGGTACCCGCACTGTAAACCGATCGCACCCTCGGTGCAAGAGCTTCCCCGGCGAAAAACGGCCGATCGGCGACTCGCGCCCGCACCACGAACGAAGAAGCCGGCGCCCGTGGCCTCAGGGTTGGGCGGCGGGCTCGGGCGCCGCATCCGGCGGGAGGGCCGACGGCGCACTGGTGGATTCGGGTTCCGCCTCGATGGTCGGCCGTTGGGCCTTGCGGCGCGTGCGGTCGCGCACGCCGACGAACTCGAGGACGGCGCGCGGCGCCGAGTCGCCCCGGCGCGGCTTGGCCAATTGGAGGATCCGCGTATAGCCGCCCTGGCGTTCCTCGAAGCGCGGGGCGAGTTCGTCGAAGAGAACGCGCACCGCCTGTTTGTTCCCGACGAGCTGGAGGACACGCCGGCGAGCGGCGACCACGGGAGCCATCGCCTGCGCCCACTCGCGCCACTCGGGGCTCGAACGCCAGGCGCGCCAGGCCTCGGTGTAGCGATCGACGTCGGGCTTCAGCCGGTCGGCCTCCACCTGATGGACCAGCGCTCGACGGGCGATCGTGACGCACTTTTCGACCAGGGGGCGGACCTCCTTGGCCTTGGCGAGCGTGGTGATGATGCGCCCGCGCGTCTTCGGGGCATTGGGTTCGCCCTCCGCCTGCCGCTCCGTCAGGAACAAGGCGGCGGCCAGGTTGCGGAGCAATGCCCGCTGGTGGTTCGGGTTGCGTCCGAGTTTGCGGCCTTTATTTCGATGACGCATGGTCGTCGTTTCCTACCTAGGGATCGTGTTTCGGGTTCTCGCGGGCGAGTATGAAGGCGCCGAGTGCGCGGTCGGCTAGAACGGGGTGGGCGTCGGGGGCGGCAGGCGCATGCCCAACCGAAGGCCCAAATCGGCCAGTTTCTCCTTCACCTCGCTCAACGTGGTTTCGCCGAAGTTCCGCACTTCCAGAAGCTGTTCCTCGGAGCGGGAGACGAGATCGCGGACCGTGTGGATGTTCTCGGACTCCAGGCAGTTGGAGGCCCGCACCGAAAGGTTCAGATCGCGCAGCGTCAAGTTCAGTTTGGCCTCGGTGCCCGGATCGAGCACGCTGGCGGCGGCCGAACGCGGCTCGCCGTGGATGCGTTGCCCCAGCTCGTTATACTGGACAAAGGGGTTCAGGTGCTTGCGGAGGATCTTGGCGGCCTCGACGACGGCCATTTCGGGGCCGAGCGAGCCGTTGGTCCACACCTCCATGGTCAGCCGGTCGTAGTTGGTCTTCTGGCCGACGCGGGTCTCCTCGACTTCGTAGCGGACTCGGACGACGGGGCTGAACGCCGCATCGACGGGGATCACGCCGATTTCCTGCACCTGGGCCGTGTGTTCCGTGGCGGGAACGTAGCCCCGGCCCGTCTCCACGACCAGTTCCATGACGAAGTCCACGTCCTCGGTGAGGGTAGCGATCACGAGGTCCTTGTTGATCACCTCGACCTGGTCGTCACCGGGGCCGACGTCCGCGGCGACGACCAGGTGACAACGCCCCGCGTGTTCTTCTCGATGCGCAGGAGCCGGGGCTGCGGGCTGTGGCTCTTGACCACGAGCGATTTCACGTTGAGCACGATGTCGGTGACGTCCTCGACGACGCCGGGCAGGGTCGTGAATTCGTGCTGGGCGCCGTGCAACTTGATCCGCGTCACGGCCGCCCCTTCCAGGCTCGACAGCAGAATGCGCCGAAGGCTGTTGCCGATGGTCACGCCGAACCCGCGCTCAAAGGGCTCGGCGACGAACTTGCCGTACGTCGACGTCAGCGAGGCGTGGTCGCAAGTCACCTGGCTGGGAAGCTCGAGTCCGCGCCATCGAATACGCATGGGAAGTCTCCGACAAGGTCCGACGAAACTACCGCGAGAGCAGCTCGAGAATCAACTGGACTTGAACCGGGATCGAGACGTCGTCGACCCCCGGAGCGCGCAACACGTGCCCTTCCGGCTGCGGGCCTGCGGTGACTTGGAGAAAATCGGGCACCGTGTGCCGGTTCTCGGCCATATTCGCCTGGATCGCCTCGACGATCTTGGGACGTGGCTTGACCGAGATGACATCCCCGGGGCGCACCAAGTAGCTGGGAATGTCGACGCGCCGGCCGTTGACCAGGATATGCCCATGCCGCACGATCTGCCGCGCCTGGGCCCGCGACAAGGCAAACCCGAGCCGGTGAACGACATTGTCCAGACGTCGCTCCAGCAGGCTCATCAAGGCCTCGCCCGTGTTCCCCTTGCTCCGCTGGGCCTCCTGGAACAACTGGCGGAACTGCCGTTCGAGCACGCCGTAATAGTGCTTGACCTTCTGCTTCTCGCGGAGGTGAAGGCCATAGTCGGTCAATTTGCCCCGGCGGTAGCTGTGCATGCCGGGCGGGGTTTGCCGGCGGGTCACGGCGCACTTGTCGGTGTCGCAGCGCGCGCCTTTCAAGAACAGCTTGATGCCCTCGCGGCGGCACAGACGGCACACCGGGCCAGTGATGCGAGCCATATCGGGTCTTGCTCCCAATTCAACGGAAAGTCCCTGCGGGGCAGGTTGGCATCCTGCCGCCAGATTGTTCGGTTCGCCGTCGGAAGGCTGGCAACCTGCCGAACGGCCTTACACGCGACGCCGCTTCTTCGGACGGCACCCGTTGTGCGGCAAGGGGGTAACGTCCTCGATCGACTTGATCGTCAGCCCCGCCGCCTGAAGGGCCGTGATCGCGCTCTCGCGACCGCTGCCGGGGCCCTTGACACGCACCTCCACCTCCTTGACGCCGAACTTCAGCGCCTTCTCGGCGGCCTGCTGGGCTGCCATCTGGCCGGCAAAGGGCGTGCTCTTGCGGCTCCCCTTGAACCCGCTCGTCCCCGAGCTGGCCCAACATAACGTATCGCCCTTGGTGTCGGTGATCGTGACCGTCGTATTGTTGAACGTCGCCTTGATGTGGGCGACTCCCACGGTGACGTTCCGGCGAGTCTTACGTCGTGCAGCTTTGGCCACGGCTGGTTTGGCTCCCTGCTGGCTAATGTCTCTTGGGGTGGTTCGATGCGGGACCGCTACCGGAGATCCTTGACGCCCTTCTTACCGGCCACGGTCTTTTTCGGACCCTTGCGGGTTCGGGCATTGGTGCGGGTGCGCTGCCCGCGCACCGGCAACCCGCGCCGGTGCCGAATCCCGCGATAGCAGCCGATATCCTTTAATCGCTGGATGTTCTGACTCACCTGGCGGCGCAACTGACCCTCGACGGTGTAATCCTTGTCCAGTAGCGCGGCCAACCGGGCAAGCTCATCCTCGCGGAGGTCCCTGGCACGCCCGTTTGGGTTGACCCCCGCCTTGTGGCATAGCTCCAGGGCAATCTTCGGTCCCACTCCGTAGAGGTATCTCAACGAGATGTGGGTGGGCTTGTTTCCCGGGATATCAACACCCAGCAAACGCGGCATCTGGCAACTCCCTCAAAGTGTTCGGTGCGGCGAACCCAGCGTAAAGGCTTGCAGGCGTTAACCTTGGCGCTGTTTGTGACGCGGGTTCGTGCAAACCACGAACACGATTCCGCGACGGCGGACGATCTTGCAATGCTCGCAAATCCGTTTCACGCTGGCGCGAACTTTCATGTTGACCTGCCATGTAACCAATCGACGAACGTGGCAAAGTATCTCAGTATAGGGAATGGAACCCGGTTTGCTCAAGGCCCCCGCGAGGAATTCACCCCCCATTGCCGTCCAAAAACCGACGAGCCACCGTGGTCTCGCGCCGCGGCTAATCCCTCGACCCGCCCCAAAGAACCTACGGAGGGGTCGATCGAGGGCCGCCTGTGGCGTCCTTTCCAATACCACCTACTTTGGTGGGGTATTCCTCTCCCGGGGCCGCGGTCAACACGTAAGGGCCATCGGGGGTAACCGCGACACTGTGCTCGAAATGGGCACTCGGCCGGCGGTCGGCGGTGACCTGCGTCCATCGGTCGGGCCTGGTGCG
>JANLFZ010000003.1:27687-34560 GCA_024653385.1 Thermoguttaceae bacterium
AAGGCGAAATCGCCGCTCTTCTTGAGCTGGTCGCTGACGAAGTTGGGCACCTGCGGATCCTCGTGCATCTCGCGCCCGATGCCGTGACCGACGAACGCCTCGACCACGTAGAACCCGTGATCCTTGACGTACTTTTCCATCTCGGCGGCCACCTGGCTCCAGCGTGAAGCCGTGGCCATCAGGCCGATGGCCAGATCGAGGACGCCCTGGGTCACCTCGAGCAGGCGCCGGACTTCGGGATGGACCTCGCCGACGGGATAGGTATACGCCGCGTCGCCGCACCAACCGTCCAGCTTGCAGCCCGTGTCGATACTGACGATATCGCCTTCCGCAAGCTGTCGCGGACCAGGAATGCCGTGGACCACTTCCTCGTTGATCGAGATGCAGGTCACCGCGGGAAACGGCGGCACGTTGGCGCCTTCGGGAACGTAGTTCTTGAACAGCGATTGGGCGTGATGTTCGCGGAACGTGCGTTCGACCGCGGCGTCGATTTCGCGGGTCGTCACCCCGGGACGAATCATCGGAGCCACGACCCGGTGCAGCGTCTCCCACACGAGGAGCCCCGCTCGGCGCATCATCTCCAGGTTCTGGGGCGATTTATTCTCGCGTCGTGGCTTCCGTCGGCTTCGCACGGGATGGGGTCCTCAGCCGGCCAACGGATCCAGCACGCTCCGGACCCGGGCGAAGACCTCGTCGATCGTGCCCATGCCGTCGATCGATCGGAGCAGACCGGCCCGGCCGTAGTAATCCAGCAAGGGCGCCGTCTGCTGGTGGTAGGCGACGAGGCGTTGGGCGATGACCTCGGGCTTGTCGTCGGCGCGGCCGCGGCCCGCCAGGCGCTGCTTGATCGCCTCGTCGTCCACTTGGAGTTCCAACACCACATCCAGAGGCGTTCCCTTTTCGGCGAGCATGAGGTCGAGGGCTTCGGCCTGGGCGATGGTTCGAGGGAAGCCGTCGAGGAGGTATCCGCCCCGGCAATCGGGCTGTTCGAGCCGTTGGCGGATTAGCGCGATGATCAGGTCGTCGGGCACGAGCTGCCCGGCCGACATGTACTGGTCGGCCTTGCGCCCCAGTTCGGTGCCCGCGGCGCGTGCCGCTCGAAGCATGTCCCCTGTCGATAGGTGGGCCAGTTGGTAGCGTGCGACGATCTTCTCCGCTTGGGTGCCTTTTCCCGCGCCGGGTGGGCCGATGAATACCAGTCGCATGAGGTCTTACTCCAAGAGGCCCTTGTAGTTGCGCATCACGAGGTGGCTGTCGATCTTCTGCACCAGGTCGAAGGCCACGCTGACGGCGATCAACAACCCCGTGCCGCCGTAGAAGCTGGCGATGTTGTAGCCGATGCCCATCGACGAGGCGACGATGCTCGGAGCGATGGCGACCACCGCCAGAAAGCCCGCCCCGACATAGGTAATGCGCGACATCACCTTTTCGAGATAGTCGGCGGTGCGGCGGCCCGGCCGGTAACCCGGAATGAACGTGCCGTGGTTCTTCAGGTTGTCGGCCATGTCCTTGGGGTTGAAGGTGATGGCCGTCCAGAAGTAGCAGAAGAAGTAGATCAACAGCACGTACATCAGGTTGTAGGTGTACGATTCGCCCCGCTTGAACACGTCGGCGACGTTGGCCCACAGCGAGTTCGGGTAGGCCCGCTCGAGCCACTGGAAGAGCACCTGGGGGAACAGCAGCAAGCTGCTGGCGAAGATGATCGGCATGACGCCCGACTGGTTGACGCGCAGCGGCAGGTACTGCCGGGTGCCGCCGTAGACCCTGCGGCCGCGCACGTGCTTGGCGCTTTGAGTGGGGATACGGCGCTGACCTTGGGTGATGAAGACGACGCAGCCGACGACCGCCACGAACAAGGCCGCCAGGACCAGCAGTTTCTCGATGCCGATCTTGCCGCCGGTGCCGCCGAGTTCGGCGCCGGTCTGCTGGAGCAACTCGAGGCCGGCGTGCGGCATGCGCGCGAGGATGCCGGCCATGATCAAGAGGCTAATCCCGTTGCCGATGCCGTATTCGTCGATCTGCTCGCCGAGCCACATGAGGAAGGTCGTGCCGGCGGTCATGGTGAGTACCGCGGTCAACTGCCAGCCGAAGGTGCCGAAGCCCTCGCGGAGCAACGGTCCTTCACTGGTCTGGACCCCCGCCAGATAGCGGACATAGAACAGGCTTTGGAAGATGCAGAGCACGACGGTGGCGTACCGCGTGTACTCGTTGATCTTTTTGCGTCCGCTTTCGCCCTCTTTCTGGAGCTGTTCGAGCGGGGGATAGACGCTGGCCAGCAATTGGAAAATGATCGAGGCCGAGATGTAGGGCATGATGCCCAGACCGAAGATGGTGGCCTGGCTGAGCTGGCTGGCGCTGAAAAGCGTGGCCTGTTCGATCACGTCCATCCAGCCCGCGGTCGCCTGGCTGAAAAAGGCCACCATCCGTTTGTGGTCGACGATCGGCAGCGTGACCCAGTACCCGACGCGGTAGATGGCCAGCAAGAGCAGGGTCAGGCCGATCTTCTGGCGCAGCTCGGGGATCGTGAAGACGACGCGGATTTTTTCCCACATGGGTCGATCCGTCCTTTGTGGTCCCGGTGGCGGCGGCGGGCGGGCCCGGCCCGCGGCGCCCCGAGACGCCTTCGTTCAGGAATCGCTCGATCGGGCCGATCGCTGCTTATTCTTGACGACGGGTTTCTTGCCGGGCAGCACGATCGCCTCGCCGCCGGCCTGTTGGATTTTCTCCACGGCCGACTTGCTGAACCGGTGGGCCGAGACCTTCACCGCCTTGGTCAACGCTCCATCGCCGAGGACCTTGAGGGCATCGAACTGGCCCTTGACGAGCTTCTTGGCTCGCAGCGACTCGGGGGTGACCTCGGCCCCGGCGTCGAACACCGCGTCGATGTCGCCGAGGTTGACGATCGCCACGTTGGCGGCCCACGCGTTGTGGAAGCCCCGCTTGGGGACGCGCCGGGCCAAGGGCATCTGGCCGCCTTCGAACGTGGGAGGGGCCGACCAGCCGGCGCGGGCCTTTTGCCCCTTGTGTCCCCGGCCGGCGGTCTTGCCCTGGCCGGTCCCCTTGCCGCGCCCAAGACGCTTCGGCTTCCGGTGCTTGGTGATCCCGCGATGGATGTCGTTCAGGTTCATGTCAGCGATACTCCGCGAAGCCGCTCCACTTCGCTTTGCGCCCGCAACTCCTTCAGGGCGCTGATGGCGGCCTTGACCAGGTTATGGGGGTTGGTGGAGCCGAAGCTCTTGGTAAGGATATCGCGGATGCCGCAGGCCTCGCACACCGCGCGGACCGCGCTGCCGGCAATCACGCCGGTGCCGGGCATGGCGGGCACGAGGACCACCTGGGCCGCGCCGAAGTGCCCCTTGACCGTGTGCGGAATGGTCGTGCCCGTCATGGGGACCTCGATCATGCTCCGCGCCCCGTCCTTGATCGCTTTCTCGACGGCCGGCGGCACCTCGTTGGCCTTGCCGTATCCCCAACCGACGCGCCCCTTGCCGTCGCCGACGACCACCAGGGCCGTGAAGCTGAAGCGGCGGCCCCCTTTGACCACGGCGGCGCACCGCCGGATCTTGACCACCTTGTCGATCAATTCCCCTCGGGTCGATTCTCGTGTCGCGTCGGTAGCCATGGGACAGGGTTCGGGGTTGGGGGTTCAGGCAGCGGTCGAGTCGGCCGTTTCCAAGGTCGGAGCCTGGTCTTAACCGGCCGGGGCTTCCGCCTTCTTCTTGCCTTCTTTCTTGGGTTGGCCTTCTTTGTCTTTCTTGCCCGCGGGCTTCTTGGCCTTGGGCTCTTCCACGACGGGGACTTCGCGCTTGGCCCCCAGGTCCAGGCCGGCATCGCGGGCCGCGTCGGCCAGGGCAGCGACTCGGCCGTGATAGCGGTACTCGCGGCGGTCGAAGTACACCTGCTTGATTCCGGCCGCAATCGCCCGCTCGGCCAGGGTCTTGCCCACGGCCGCGGCGGCGGCCGTGTTTCCGCCGTACCCGAGCGCCGCGCGCACGTCCTTCTCGACCGTGCTGGCCGCGACCAGGGTGCGGCCGGCCGCATCGTCGATGATCTGGGCGTACATGTGCTTGTGGCTGCGGAAGACCGACAACCGCGGCCGCGTGGCATGTCGTTTCAGCGCGTTGCGGATGCGGAACCGACGGCGCTGGCGTTGACGGCCGATTCGCTTGGCGTGTCTCACGTTCGTTACTCTCGTTCGAATACGTGCCTGGGTGTTTCTGCTGCCGGGCGACGGTACCGCCCAGGCTACTTGGCCATGACCTTGCCTTGCTTGCGGCGGACGGCCTCGCCGTCGTAGCGGATTCCCTTGCCCTTGTAGGGTTCCGGCTTGCGCAGCGCCCGCACCTCGGCCGCGAACTGGCTGACCTTCTGCTTGTCGATGCCTTGGATCACCACGTGCTGCTGGTCGGGGCAGGTGACCTTGAGATCGGGCGGGATGGGCTTCTGAAGCTCGTTGGCCAGTCCGACGCGCAACTGGAGCACGCCCTTTTGAACCGCGGCGAGGTAGCCCACGCCCACGATCTCGAGCTTCTTCTCGTAGCCCTTGGTCACCCCGATCATCATGTTCTGCACCAAGGCGCGCACCAGTCCGTGCAGGGCCTTCATCTGGCGCAGGTCGCCCTGGCGCGACACGACGACGCTCTTGGAAGCCTCGTCGAAGCGCACGGCGATGCCGTCGGGAATCGCCAGATCGAGCTTGCCCAGCGGACCTTCGACGGCGACGGTGCGGTCGGCGATTTGGACCTTCACTTGGTCGGGTACGGCGACCGGCTTCTTACCCAATCGGGACATCACAGCACCTATTTCGCGTTATGGGCCTACCAGATCTCGCAGAGCACCTCGCCGCCGAGGTTGCGCCGCCGGGCCTCGCGGTCGCTGATGACCCCACGGCTGGTGCTGATGATCGAGATCCCCAGACCGTTGAGCACGGGCTTGAGCTTGGCGGCGCCGGCGTACACGCGGCGGCCGGGCGTGCTGACGCGCCGGACGTGGCGAATCACCCGCTCTCCGTTCGGCCCGTATTTCAAGTGCAGGCGGATCTGGTTGACGGGCTGGGCGGGGACCTCCTCCCAGTCCCAGATGTAGCCTTCGCGTTTGAGCACTTCGGCCAATCCGCGCTTGACCTTCGAGAGCGGCATCTCGACAAAGGGCCGTTCGACGCGCACCGCGTTCCGGATACGGGTCAACATGTCGGCGATGGGGTCGGTCATCATGTCTGGTGAGGTCCCTGTTACCAACTCGCCTTCTTCACCCCGGGAATCATCCCTTGATCCGCCAGTTTGCGGAAACAGATCCGGCAGATCCCGAACTTCCGGTACACCGCCCGCGGCCGACCGCACAGCCGGCAGCGGTTATGCCGCCGCGTGGAGAACTTGGGCGGACGGGCGGCCTTGACGATCTTCGATTTGCTTGCCATGGAAGTGCGCTTTCTCCCCTATTCGGACCGGAACGGCATGCCCAGACTGCGGAGCAGCTCGCGGGCCTCGTCGTCGCTGTCGGTGCTGGTGACGATCGTGATGGTCATGCCCTGCGGCCGCGAGTACTTGTCCGGATTCAACTCGGGGAAGACCAATTGTTCGGACAGGCCGAGGCTGTAGTTCCCGTGCCCGTCGAAAGCCTTCGGATCGACCCCGCGGAAGTCGCGGACCCGCGGCAGGGCCAGCGAGGTGAGCCGGTCGAGGAACTCGTACATGCGCCGGCCGCGCAGGGTCACCATGCACCCGATGGCCATCCCCTCGCGGAGCTTGAAGCCGGCGATGGACTTGCGGGCTCGGGTGACCACGGGTTTCTGGCCCGCGATTTGGGCCAGCGCGTCGACGGCCTCCTCGAGGTACTTTTTCTCGCTGATCGCCGCGCCCACGCCCATGTTGATGACGATCTTCTCCAACCGGGGAAGCGCGAGGCGGTTCGATCGCCCGAGCTGCTCGCGGAGCTTCGGGAGGACCGTCTTTTCGTATCGTTCGAGCAATCGGGGTGTCATGTTCGTCTACCCGAGTTAAGCCTCTTGGGTGGCGCGGCGGGCCTTGGCCGGGGCAATCTGCCCGAGAGCCGCCCCGCACTTCTTGCAGAACCGCTCCTTGCTTCCGTCGGCGGCCAGGCGGGCACCGACCCGGGTCGGCCGGTTGCAGGCCGTGCAAACCAGTTGGACCTTCGAGAGGTCGATGGGCAACTCCTTGGAGAGCCTGCCGCCCTGGGGGTTCTTCTGGCTTCGCCGGACGTGTTTCCACACCTTGTTGACGCCTTCGACCACGACCTTGGCGCCGGCGCGGTCGACGCGCAGCACCCGCCCGCGCTTCCCCTTGTCGTCGCCGCTGGTCACCAGGACCGTATCGTTCACCTTGATGCGCATCAGACCACCTCGCTGGCGAGGCTCACGATTTTCATGAAATTCCGTTCGCGGAGTTCGCGGGCCACGGCGCCGAAAATGCGCGTGCCGCGGGGGTTGTTGTCGTTGTCGATGATCACCGCGGCGTTGCTGTCGAACCGGACGTAACTCCCGTCGGAGCGCCGGGTGGGCTTTTTCGCCCGGACAATCACCGCCTTGACCACCGTTCCCTTCTTGAAATCGCTCCCGGCGATCACGCTTTTCACGCTGCACACCACGATGTCGGCCAGGCCGGCGACGCGGCGGCGCGACCCACCCAACACCTTGATGCACATCAGTTCCTTGGCCCCCGTGTTGTCCGCCACGGCGAGTCGCGTCTGCATCTGAATCATGGCAACACCCTACTCTCCCACCCGGCGCAAGCGGTTTGACCTTGCTGTCCTACAACCCGACGGCGATCACTCCACGGAGGGAACCTCGGCAGCGGGTCCCTCGAGTTCGCCGCCGGGGCGCCCCCGCGCGGCCCCGCGAAGCTGGCTCACGTCGAC
>JANLFZ010000399.1 GCA_024653385.1 Thermoguttaceae bacterium
CCCTGGATTCCACCGGGAGTGCCGGGTTCCTGGGCGAGGCTGCCGGACACGAGGGCCACGGCGCCCAGCGCCGCCGCCATGATCGAGCATGTCTTCATGCGCGTGTTCCTCGAATGCTTGCCTTGGACCGGGCCGCGGCCGCGCCGCCCGATCGCGTGTCAGAACCGTTCGCCAATCGGCTGGCCGTCGCCGATGGCCCCGAGCAACTGGTACGCGCCCAGCCGGCCCTGGGCCGCCGCCTGCTGGAACAGCGCCGGATCGCCGGCATTGGCGGGCCTGGACCCCGCCCAGGCCCGCCGTGTCGAAACCGATGGTCTGCGCGATGAAGTGGACCGACCCATCGGTGAAGGCGAACATGGCGCCGCCGGGGTGCTCGCTGCTGAAGGCGTGCGTGCTGGTCGGATGGTTGACCGGGTGGGAGACCGACGAGCTGACCGTGTTCATCGCTCCGCCCCCTCCGGGACCGCACCACGAGGGCCATGACCCGTCGTTTTGCAGATTCGTTCCGAACGCCGTGCGTTCGCCGAGGGCGAAGGTATTGCTGGTGCCATCGAGGACCTCGTGAATCCTCGTGCCGCTCTCGCCGTAGAACAGCCCGTTGTTGCGCTTGGTCAGGTGCGTCGTCCCGGTGAAGTTGAAGTACCCTCGGCAGCACGTGTAGTTGGCCGAGGCCACCTGGGGATTCGGCACGCCCTGGTGCGTGCGCAGAGGGCCGATGCGGGAGGACGGGCAGCGGAACACGGCCAGGTTGGTTTGCAGCATGGGTAGTAGCGCCGGATCGTTGATCACCTGTTCCAGCGTGTACCGCGTGGGGCTCAGTTTGTCGCGCAAGGGGCTCTGCTCGATGAACGGCATGAGGAATACCCCCCAGGCCCAGCCGCCCGGCGTCGGACCCGTCAAATACCCGCGCACCATGAACCCGGGCGGGAAACTGCTCAGCGAGGCGTGGTAATTGTGCATGGCCAGGCCGAGTTGACGCAGGTTGTTCGAGCACTGCATGCGGCGCGCGGCCTCGCGAGCGCTTTGGACCGCCGGAAGGAGCAGCGCGATCAAGATCCCGATGATCGCAATGACCACCAGGACTTCGACCAGGGTGAACGCTTTTCGGAAAACCCGCATCGGATCTTCTCCTCTGGGCATCGACCCTTCCCAGCACGGCGGACAGGCCCTCGACACGGTGGCAAGGACCGGCTGCGCCGGACCGCACGATCACGACCAGTCTACTTGCCTGGATGGCGGTCGTAAAGCTTCGCGGGGTAGGCTCGCCATTCGGCAACCGCCCCGGAGGACTGTCCCGATTTTCGCGGCGAAGTCCGCAAGAAAATGGAACGGTCCCCTTGGGACGTGAGGAGAACTGGCGCCTGAACGGTTCTGGAGCGTCCTAGGGCTTTCGCGGGATTTCGATCGAGTCGACCCGCGTCACGTCGAGTTTCTGCGGGCCGGTCGTGCCCTCCAAGGTGCCGTGCTCGGCCAGATACCGTTCGAGCCGGGCGACTTTGTCGGCGGCCGATGGCTCGCCGGGAATCTTGGCGCCGGGGGCGCGGCCCCAGAAGATCCAACTGCCGCGGCGCGTGAGCAATTCGTAGGTCTGCTCGTCGTCGGCCAGCGGACCGGGCATGGCCGAGGGAACGATCCGTTCGAGGTCGCACTTGTCCCAAATCGGCAAGAGCACGGCGGCGATTTCGGCCCCGCCGGCCACCCGCGGGTTGCCCCAGCGCGTGCCCACCGGCCCCAGCGGACCGCTGTCGATGCCCGTCAACCGTGGGAACCGGGTCTGCTTTTCCAGGGGCGTGAAGTCGTCGTCGGGCAACACGACCGCCTCGGCGTCGACGACGATCAGCCGACCCGCCGTCTCGACCGCGCAGACCGGGCGCCGATAGACGAGTTCGACGCGGATCCGGGCGGGATGGCGTTTCTCGACCCGCTCGACCCGGGCGACCCACGGGTGCAGCGCGAAGGCGTTCTTGACCCGTTCCACCAGCCCCTCGTCGAAGAGCGACAGCGGGCCTTCCAGGGTCAGGCTGCGGAACACCTCCTCGCCGAGGTTCGCGGGCACCCACTCGGTGCGGGGCGTCAACTCGAAGCTTTCCGCCGTGACCTGATAGGGAGCCGAGGCCAGCACGTCGGGGCCGACGCGGCGCCAGACCACGTACCAAGCGGCGAAAAAGGCGGCCAGCACCAGGGCCGCCGCCAACCACGCGCGGCCCGGACCCATAAGCCAGCGTAGCGTCCCGGGACGGGACGTGGCCCTTGCGCCCTGCGAGGAACTCCCTTTCTTCGCCGCGGCCATCGGTGCGGTCCTACCAGATTTCGAGTTGCAGCTCCAGCTCCACGCCCAGCCGGTCCCGAACCTGCCCGCGAACCAGGTCGATCAGCCGGAGCACGTCGCTGGGGGTGGCCTCGGGTTCGGCGACGATGTAGTTGGCGTTGCGGTCGCTGACCACGGCCCCTCCGATGCGCGTTCCCTTCAGCCCGGCCCGCTCGACCAGGTCCGCGGCGGCAGCGCCCCGGGGGTTCCGAAACACGCATCCGGCGCACTGGTGGCCCATGGGCTGGCTCGCCTTGCGCACGATCCACTGCTTTTGCAGGCGCCGGGCCAGTTCGCGCGGGTCGTCGCGCTGGAGTTCGAGGGTGGCTCCGACGATCACCGGATCGTCGAGATTGCTTTGGCGATACGAGAAGACGATCTCGTCGCGAGAGCGCTGGACGAGTTCGCCGGCGCGGGTGACCATCGAGACTTCGGCGGTCCACTGGCCGATGTCGCCGGCATGCGTGCCCGCGTTGCCGCGCAGCGCCCCGCCGAGCGTGCCCGGGATGGCCACCAACCCTTCCAGGCCGGCCAGTCCCTGATGGACCGCGGCGGTCACGACGCGCCCCAGCCGGGTTCCCGCACCCGCGGCAATGGTCTCGCCGCGGACCTGGATATCGCAGAACACGGGGGCGGCCAGGGTCACGACGAGGCCCGAAACGCCGGCATCGCGCACCAGCACGTTCGACCCGCCCCCCAGGACGCGCAAGGGCAGATCGACCTCGGCGCAGCGACCGACCAGGCCGACCAGCTCGTCCATCGTGGCCGGCTCGGCGAAATACTCGGCAGGCCCCCCGAGTTGGAACCAGGTGTGCATCGCCAGCGGTTCGCCCTGGCGCACGATCCGTTCAAAGCCGGCAAATACGCCCATGCGTTCGTCTTTCTCGCTCCTGCCCAAGGACATTCGTTCGGGATCATACGGAGGGTGCCGCGGGCCTGTCAAGTCGGCGCCGATCGGCGAAGCTGCCCGCAGGCCGCGTCGATCCGGTCGCCCTTGCGCCAGCGCGTGGCCACGCTGAGTCCGGCCGCCTCGAGGATCTCGCCAAACCGCTTGGTGACCAGCGGCCTGGGAGTCCGATACGGCAGCCCCGCAACGGGATTATAGGGGATGAGATTCACCAAGGCGGGCCGGCCTTTCAACAGCGACGCCAGGCGCCGGGCGTGCTCCGGGTGGTCGTTGATCCCCGCCAGGAGAATGTACTCGAACATCACTCGCCGACCCGTCCTCTCGAAATAGTAATCGGCCGCCTGGAGAATCGCCTCGATCCCGATCGCCCGATTCGTCGGGACGATCCGGCTGCGTAGTTCGTCCGTGGGGGCGTGCAGCGAAACGGCCAGGTGATACTGGCAATCGAGGTCGGCCAGATGGCGGATCCCCTTCGGAATGCCCACGGTCGAGATGGTGATCCGCCGGGCACTGATCGCCAGGCCGTCGGGCCGGGTGGCGGCGTCCAGGGCCGGCAACAATCGGTCGAGATTCAGAAGCGGCTCGCCCATTCCCATCACGACCAGGTGGGTCACGCGCTGGCCCTCGGGCAGCAACCGCTTGAGTTGCAGCATCTCTTCGATGATCTCGCCGGTGGTGAGGTTTCGCGCCAAGCCGTCCAAGCCGCTGGCGCAAAACACGCACCCCATGGCACACCCTACCTGGCTGCTCAGGCAGAGCGTCCGGTGGTCCTTGTCGTCGCGGAGCAGCACGCACTCGATGCGGGCGCCATCGGACAGTTCCAGAAGCAGCTTCTCGGTGCCGTCGTCCGCGACCTTGTGCCGCACCACCCGGGTCGTCCAGAGACAGAAGTCCTCGGCCAAGCGCGCGCGAAGCGACTTGCCCAGATCGGTCATCTGCTCGAAGGCGGCCACCGTCTTGTCGAAGATCCAGCGGCGGATCTGCGCCGCACGATACCGAGGCGCCCTCTGGTCGACCAACCACGCATCGAGTTGTTCGGGCGACTGGTCCAGGAGGTGGCGCACGCCGGGGGTGTCTCCCTTGGGGTCGGTGAGAGAACTTATGCCTTGGGCCTACGACTCGCCGAATCGCGCAGTCGCCACGACTGCCTCGGCTTTCAGGTTTGCCCCACAGAGTTCGCCGGCCGTAAGCTGCGGTCGCCTGTCATTTTACGGAGCTGCCGGGGAACTGAGTAGCCTCTGGCGTCGGCTCTTGCCCCGGTCCATGCGGCGAGGGAGCGAGGCCGGCGACACGGCGCTCCGGCCACCCACCTGGCAGAGGGTTTTTTCAAGCCCGCGCCCCCGCAATAATGGGAGGACTCCACGGTCGCCCTGCGAGGACCCACCATGACGATTCTGGGCATTGTGCGAGAGAGCTATCCGGGCGAGCGTCGCGTCGCGTTGGTGCCGACGGTCATCCCCAGTCTGGTGAAGGCCGGTCTGGAGGTGCTTTTCGAGACGCAAGCGGGGCTTGCGGCCGGCTTCGCCGACGCGCAGTACGCCGAAAAAGGGGCCCGGGTCGTCGGCTCGCGCGACGAGGCCCTGGCTGCCGACGTGCTCGTGCGGGTTCGTGCTGCCGGCGCCGACGCGCAGTGCGGAACCGCCGACTTGGAGCGTCTCCGGCCGGGGCAGATCGTCGTGGGGCTGTGCGATCCCCTGGGCGACCCGCGCGCCATCGCCGCGTGGGCAGCACGCGGGGTCACGCTGTTTGCCCTGGAGTTGCTCCCGCGCATCACCCGGGCGCAAAGCATGGACGTGCTGTCGTCGATGGCGACCGTGGCAGGCTACCGGGCGGTGCTGCTGGCCGCCATGACCCTGCCCCGGATGTTTCCCATGCTCATGACGGCCGCGGGCACGTTGACCCCGGCCCGGGTGTTCGTCGTGGGGGCGGGCGTGGCCGGATTGCAGGCGATCGCCACGGCCCGGCGGCTCGGCGCGGTCGTCTCGGCCTACGACGTGCGCCCCGCGGTCAAGGAGCAGGTCCAGAGCCTCGGCGCCCGATTCGTCGAAATGCCCCTGGAGTCGAGCCAGGCCGAAGCGGCGGGCGGCTACGCCAGGGCGATGGACGAGGACTTCTACCGCCGCCAGCGCGAACTGATGCACCGCGTGGTCGCCGAAAGCGACGTGGTGATCGCGACCGCCGCCGTGCCCGGCCAACGCGCGCCGGTGCTCGTGACCGAGGCGATGGTCGCCGCGATGGCCCCGGGCTCGGTCATCGTGGACCTGGCGGCCGAACGCGGCGGCAACTGCGAGCTGACCCAGCCCGGCCAGACCGTCGTCCGGCACGGCGTCAGCATCCTCGGGCCGTTGAACCTTCCGGCCGAGGTCCCCGATCACGCCAGCCAGATGTACGCCAAGAACGTCACGAACTTCCTGCTGCACCTCGTGAATGACGGCCAAGTGCGTCTCGATCTGGAGGACCCCATCGTGGCCGAGACGCTCGTCGCGCGCGATGGCCGGGTGGTTCACCCGCGCCTGATCGAAATGCTGGCGTAGGGCGGCCCTTCTCCGCCGTGTTAGGGCCTGTAAAACAATAAGTTGGGCAATCTTATGGAACCCAAGGAAGCGAAG
>JANLFZ010000400.1:0-5402 GCA_024653385.1 Thermoguttaceae bacterium
GCCAGCCAGGGCCGTGTGCCAATGGCCCTCGCTGGCGCGTCGGGTCAGTATTCGGCACGCCGGCCTCGCTGGCGCGTCGGGTCAGTATTCGGCACACGGCCCTGGCTGGCGCTTCGGGTCAGTATTCGGCACACGGCCCTAGCTGGCGCTTCGGGTCAGTGTTCGGCACACGGCCCTCGCTGGCGCTTCGGGTCAGTATTCATTCGGCACGCTGCCCTCGCTGGCGCGTCGGGCTAGTATTCGTCGGGCTAGGGTGGGGCGATGGCGGGGGCCTCGATGAGTTGGCTGAGGGTCTTCGCACTGACGGGCTCGGCGAACTCGACGACTTGGGCAATCCAGACCCCTTGACGCGCGACCTGGCCGACGACCCGGCCCTGCCGCAACGCCTCGGGAACACTCGCCAGGTTGGCCTTTCGGTGGTAGAAGAGGCCGTACCGGCAGCCCAACGCCTCCTGCGGTCTCGAGGCATCCCAGCCGACGAGCTTCACTTCGCGCTCGATCAGCGAGGGCGATGCGATTTGGATTCCCGGCACCTGGTACGGCGCCAGGTTCGGGCCGAAGAGCAGCCTCTGTCCTGCCGCGTTGTCGGCGGCTTGGCTCAACAGCGATTCGGTGATCCCGCCGCCCCAGTAGTCGACCTCGAAGCCTAGTCGTTCGGCACCCGCCAGCCCGCCGACGAGTAGACTGTAGTGACTGAGATAGCAGGGATGGTACAAGACCAGCCCAAGCCCCTGCAACGCGATTAGAGCGCCGACGGACACGGTCCGCGCCCTTCGCCCCCAGGACGGTAGCCCCGGGTGTTCGACGAGCCATTTGGCGCCGATTCCCACGAAGACGGCCCAGAGCGGGAAGGCCATCAGAAACAGCCGCTCGCCGTCGTACACGGGGGTTCCGGGAAACGAGAAGACGGCCAGCACGAACGCGAGCAACGCGGCCAAAAGGCCGGTTCCCGGTGGGGCGCGGCGCAGGCGGCGTCGTGCCCAGAGTCCCAGGATGCCCAAGATCAGAAAGCCGAGGGGCAAGACGACCGCGAACGTCGCCACGGCGTAGTGGCGCGGCACGTCATGGTCGGCCCAGACACGGCCCAAGTAGAACACCTGGAGGGCTTGTCGCTGGGTGCCGGTGGCGAGGTACTGCTTCAAGTTCGCAAAGGGCGCCAGCCACAGCCAAGGCCAGCCCGCGTACAGGGTGGCGACGCCGGCGATGCCCCACGCCAATAGCGGCCCAAGCACGCGGCGGCGCAGGCGCCAGACGAGCCAGACGACCACCGGCGCCGCCAAGAGAACTCCGTGCAGCCGGACGAGCATGGCCAGGCCCCAGACGATGCCGGCCAGGGCGTATTGCCACCACCGTCCGCCGCGGGCGTGGGCCACGATCACGGCCAGGGCGGCCATCGTGAAGAACAGGGTGGTGAGCATGTCGAGGGCCGCCAGGTGGGCATGGCCGAACAGGCGCGGCGTCAGAAACACCGCCGCCGCCGCTGCCGTGCCGGCCTTGCCGCCCTCGACCTTGGCGGTCCAAAGACCCACGATCAGCACGAGCAGGCCGAATGCCAACGCCGGAGCGAACCGGGCAGCCACCAGCGAGACCACGCCCAGCTCGTCCGGGGCCACGTCGAACAGGCCGTGAATAACGCCCAAAATCCAGTTGCCCAAGGGCGGATGAACCGGCGGGCCGTGGCGACCCCAACGGAAGTTCCTGGCGATGTTCGCCGGTGAGAAGAACGACCAGCCTTGCTGCCGAAGCGACCAGACCAGCCCCTTGCCGTAGGCCACTTGGTACGGCTCGTCGCAGGTGATGCCGGGACCGCCGGACTCCGGCGCGAGCGTCACCAACGCGGCGACCGTGGCCAGCAGCGCGACGGTCACGGGGCCAAGCCACGGCCGACAGGACTGCGCATGGGGGTCGGCCGCCGGCTTAGGCTTCTCCGTCTCGGCGCTGCCAGACCGCATCGGCAGGTTCCCGGAAAGGGGCCTATTCCTGATCTTCGGGCTTGGGGTCCAGCACCGGGGCGCCCGCCGAGTCGGTCTTGATTTCGGGGAGCGGGGCGGGCAATTGACTGGGCTCTTCGGCCACGAACACCTCGTCCATCTCCGTGGCGTCCACGTGGCGGCGCAAGAGCAGGTACACGGCCGCCGCCGCGCTCCAGAAATAGCTGGCCAAGAACCCCGCGCCAAGCAGTCGCACGCACTGCGTCCAGAACCGCACCAGCCCGGCGCCCAGGGCAGCCACGCCGCCTGCCTCGCCGGGCGTGGCAACCCGCGCGACCGCATCGAGGCCGGCGCCCCAACTGGCGGCCCAGTAGGTCATGCGCACGATCGCGGCGAAAAACCACGAGACCGCGACCCAACCCAGCGTCCCGATCGCGAAGGCCACCGCCGCGTAGAACAGGTAGTGGAGCGGACGTTGATAGGTGTAGCTGTACGCGCGGCCGATGGCGTCGTAGGTGTCGGTGCCCTCCGAACTGACCCCGGACCACAAGAGCGGCCAGCCGAACAACAGCCCGATGGCCAGCAAGGCCAGCAGAAACCCGGCCAGCAAGGCCAACGGCCAGACGAGCGCGGCGAGGACCACCCCCAGCGAAACCCGAAGAAACAGCCCCAGCACCATCACCGGCAGGCTGGCCACGAAGATTCCCAAGAGGGGCACCAGCGGCGCCCAGGCGTAGGCGCCCCACTTCCCCAGGGCGAACCGAACGACCGCGCCGAGCCCAAGCCGCTCGCGGGTTGCCAGTTCGTACACGGCGGCGCGGTTGATCATGCCGCCGAAGAACGACCAGACCGCCAGTGCCCACAAGCCGCAGCACAAGAAGAACACGAAGTCTCCGAACCCGACGTCGGCGGCAAACATCTGTCGGAACGGCCGAGCGACTTGGTCCCAGGCCCAGCCCAGCGGCGCTACGAGCGAACCGCTCGCGACGGCCCAGCCGGTACGAGCGCCCGGTTCGCGTGGTCCGGGCAAGGCGTCGCGCGCAGCGGCCTCGGCCGGCTCGCTCGCCGTTTTCGGCGTGGGTCGTGCGTACGCCTCGGGGATGGCGGCCGCCGCGGCCAGCCACGGACAGGGACCAGGCGCGCCCAGCGTCTCGGGCAGATCCCGCTGGCCGAGAAACGCCAGGGCAAGGGCCGACCAACCCGCCAGCGTCAGCACCGTGCCCAAGGCCCCGGCCAGAAGCAACCGGAACTGGATGGCGATCCGGAAGCACCGCGCGATGATCAACCAAGGAAACAGTTCCGACCAGGCGACGCGGCGCAAGGCACCGTTGCGTGGTTCGTTCATGGTAGGGCTCCCCAGGGTGCGCGCGGGCAAAGCGTGACCCCCGGCATTATAGTTCCCCCCGTTGGCGATGCAAGGCTTCGCGCCGGGGTGGCCGTGGCGTACCTTGAGGGATCGTCCGTCCCCCGCGCGCCTGGGGGCGCGAGCCGCCGTCGGGCGCCTGCGGGCATCGCCACCCACAACGCCTCAGCTTTCTGGAGGGAACAACGCATGGCCCAGACGAAGACGTGCCATGGTGGTTGCCGAGTTACCCGGCGGGGATTCCTGGCCGCCGCCCGGCGCATGGCGCTGGGCACCGCGGCGGTTGGCGCCGCGGGGCGGTTCCTGGTGGCCGCCCCGGCCGTGGTGGCCGTTTCCAAGCCCGCGCGTCCCAAGCCCCGGCCCGACCTGCTCGATCGCGACTCGCCCAAGGGCATCGAAGTGTTCCAGCTTACGACCGAGCCGGATGTGCCCAGCTCGCACCTCTACATGGAGGCGCAGATTTTCACGCTCGACTCGAAGCGGTTCGTGCTCCACCGCTCGGCCACGGCGCACGGCAGCAGCAAGAACGATCCGAAGCACCGCTACCTGCTCTGCGATCTGGAGGACGGCGGCTCGCTTCACCCGCTGACCGACGAACTGGGGGCCACGGGCGCCTCGGTCTCGCCCGACGGGGCGTATTGCTACTATTTCGTCAACGAGACCGAGGTGGGTGGCGGCCGGCTGACGCTCAAGCGCGTGCGGCTCGACGGCACGGACCGTCGGACACTTGTCGTGCTCGACGCGCCGATTCCCGGCACGAAGTTCCGACCCAGCGGCATCTACCCGCTTTCGACCATCTCGTCGGACGGCAAGCGAATCGCCATCTCGGCGTTCTTGGGCGACGGCAAGACCGAGGGGGCGCCGTTCGGCCTGCTGGTGTTCGACATCGAGAAGGCGTCGGTCAGTCTGGCGATTTCCGGGCCGACCTGGTGCAACATGCACCCGCAGTACAGCCGCTCGACCGACCCGGAGGAGAGTCACGACGTGTTGATCCAGGAGAACCACGGTTCGGTGGCCACGGCCAAGGGGAGCATCGCGCGCCTGGTCGGCGGCGAAGGGGCCGACATCCACGTGGTCCGCGACGACGGCACGAACTTCCGCAACATGCCGTGGGGCCGCGACGGCAACGAAGCCTGCCAGGGGCATCAGTGCTGGCGGGGGCGAAGCGCCTGGGCCATCACGAGCACCGGCACGCGCAAGCCGCCCGAGGCCCAACTCATCGAGGGTCGTGCCGCTCCGCACGCCGGGCACGTGGGGATCAAGACGCCGGACGGACTGCGCAACGACCTCAGCCGCAGCTTCCCCAATCCGCACTTCTACCACTTCGCCACCGACCTGGCCGGCAAGCGGCTGATTTCCGACGGGGGAACGCTCAACCGCGAGGCGCACCTCTACCTGGCCGAGCTGGGCGAGCCCGGCAAGGACCCGATGCACCACGTGCGCCACCTCGTGTATCCCCGGTCAACGTGCGCGAAGAACGCCCACATCCACCCGTTCCTCTCGCCCGACGGCACGATGGCCTTCTTCAACTCGGACGAATCGGGGATCCTCCAGGCGTACATGATTCGGGGGCTCTAGGCCGTTAGAGTCCCGGCACGTATTTCTTGCCGAACTGGCCGCCGACCGCCTGGCGGAAGCCCTCGCCGAACGGCATCCACGAGGTGGTTCCGCCGTCGACGATGAGGGTTTGGCCGACGATGTACCGGGCGTCGTCCGAGGCGAGGAACACGGCCGCCTTGGCGATATCGTGGGGCTGGCCGACGAAGCCGGCGGGAATGACCCGGCCCATGGCCGCCGCATCGTAGTCGGGAAAGACCTCGTGATGGGCCTGGACCTCGATCGCGCCGGGAGCGATCGCGTTGACGCGAATGCCCTTGGGCGCCAGCTCGATTGCCAGGCACCGCGTGAACGCCACGATCGCCCCCTTCGTGCCCGCGTAGACCGTGTGCTCCTGGTAACCCTCGTAGGCGTGGATCGAGGTGAGGTTGACCACGACGCCGCGGCCCTGGGCGATCATGCGTTTGACCACGGCCTGGGTGACGAAATACATCGCCCGAATGTTCACCCCGTAGACCGTGTCGAACTGCTCGGGGGTGACCTCGAGGAAG